>NZ_JAFEVM010000018.1:0-60990 GCF_016901105.1 Treponema sp. Marseille-Q4523
ATCATTATCGTATTCATCATACGGAATTGTGTTTATTTTGTTATTCAATATAAAAGAAGTAATTAAACCGGAAAAACCGCTTATATAAAAATTTACTTCCATATCTTTTAATCCAAAAAGCCATAAAATAAACATAAAAATATTTGCAGTAATAAAAACACTGCTGCCGATAAAAATCTTACTATACACACTTTTCTTTAATTTCATTTTCCATTCTCGATACTCATAAGATAAATTATTTACTTTACAAAAAAATCAGGGTATGCCGTTCGCAAAGCATTTATATCCGCAAAAACATACGTCGACTGCACGCGATATTTGCCGACCGTCGTCTCAATAATCATACTGTTCGCTCTATGCGTTTGACAAGGGAGGGGCTGCTATATCGTTCGCGTTAAAAACGGTATTATATACGCGATTGCGTTGTATGACAGGCGAAACATGAGATACGCCGGCTGTCGGGATATTCGTATTCGATGTTCCGCAGAATTTTTCGATTTTGACCGGAACGACTTTATCGGAATACATGCGGTTCAGAAAATTGACGCATGCGGCGGAGGCTCTGAGAGAAACGGATAAAAAGATAATCGATATTGCCCTTGATGCCGGATACGATTCACCCGATTCGTTCGGTCTCGCATTTAAAAATTTTCACGGCCGTACGCCGACGTAAGTCAGCAAGGGAAACCGTTTCCGCGCCCCTCTCCCGACGGCACTTTAATTTCCGGGTGTAAAAAATTCCACAATGTCTTTCTGCAAACACTCGACCGCCGCTTGCCTGTTTCCCTCCGTTAAATAATTGATAAGCTGTTTGTGATAATTTGCGCCGCTTTGCACCCGTGTAAGATGCAGTGTTTTCCAATACGAACGCACGTACGCGATACCGAGCGCGCGCATAACGGCGGCAAGCTGTTCGTATGAAAAAACACTGTTCGAAAACGAAAAAAGTGTCAGATGAAACGTACAATTTTTTTCCCAGTGTTCGAGCGCCTCCCTCTGTTCCGGCTTACTGTAATCTTTATATACCAACTTCTCCAGCTGTGCGATCCGATCCTCGGTTATCGCATCCCAATTCCGATCGAGATATCCGCATTCCAATACGACACGGTAATCAAGCATTTCCAAAACAGCTTTATCGGAAATCGCCGATACTTCATATCCGAAACGCGGAATACTTTTTAATAATTTTTCATTGCACAGCGAAATAAGCGCTTCACGGATCGGCGATTTACTTACATCGAATTCGTCGACAAGAGATTTTTCCGTAATGATGTCACCGGATTTGTATTCATCGCGGATGATGCGTTGAAGGATGATATCGTAATACACATCTTTCAACGTATTGCTGGAATACTTTTGTCGTGTCGCTGCCATGATCGGAAACCTTATTTTTCCAACATGATATGCAATATTTCGGTGTCGGTTGAACGCATTCCGTCGCGGCCCATGCGGCCGAAACTTCGTATCGTGTCTTCCGCCGATTTTTTTACGAGCCCCTCACCGCTTTTAAACGCGATACCTTCACGAGAGCCGAGTTCAAATCCCAATATGGCGGCGTCTACAGCCGATGCGATTTTTGCCGCGCACGACGGTTTTGCTCCGTCACACACGATACCGCCTACATCGGCAAGCGTATTCGTAATCGTACGCGCGACGGCATCTTCATCGCCTCCGTGCAAATACGTGATACCGCATCCCGCTCCGGTCGCAGCGCATACCGCCCCGCAAAACGCACTCAAACTGCCGATATACCGCTTTTGCAAAAGCGCGATCAAATTTGCCAAAACGAGGGCGCGGATCAATTTGTCGTGCGGGACATTCCATTCTTTCGCATATTCGATCACCGGCAGCGATACCGTCATCCCCTGATTGCCGCTGCCGCTGTTTATGACGACGGGCAGCGGACATCCGCTCATACGCGCATCGCTTCCCGCCGCGGCCGCAGCCCGCGCACGCACGCGTACGTCGTTTTTATCGTATAATTTTTCGAGCGTGCGTCCGACCTTCGCTCCGTATTCGCGTGCAAGCCCCTCTTTCGATATGGCGGTATTGTATTCGATCTGCCGTTCGATAACGGCGCGCACATCGTCGATGTTCACTTCGTCCGCAAAGCGGATGATATCCCGTACCGAAAGCAGCGATTTGTTCGCTTCATTTCCCGCATCGGTTTTTACACCGGTCGATTTCACATCGATCAGTACCTTTCCGTTCTTTTCGACGTATGCGATATTCGTATGCTTTTCCGAAACGACGACAACCGCCGTATCTTCTCCGCTTTTTGCCGTCACACGGATATACAGATTGTCTTTACCGTCGACAAGACTGCACGTACAAAAACCGGAATCGACAAGCTGTTTCGTTTTTTTAATCTGCTCTTCGGTGATTTTCGAAAGCACTTCCAAACCGATTTCAGCATCTCCGCCGACGGCGCCGATCGTCGCCGCTACATCGATCCCTTTCAAACCGCCGGAGTTCGGAACGGTCACGCCCTGTACGTTTTTGACGATATTGCCGCTCGCTTCGACCCGTATCGTTTCGGGAAAACTCCCGAG
This sequence comes from Treponema sp. Marseille-Q4523, assembly GCF_016901105.1. Lineage (NCBI taxonomy): Bacteria > Pseudomonadati > Spirochaetota > Spirochaetia > Treponematales > Treponemataceae > Treponema > Treponema sp. Marseille-Q4523. The sequence goes on from NZ_JAFEVM010000018.1 coordinate 2,553, forward strand.
CACGTCACGTACTTTTGCCGCCGCAAACGCGATGGCGATCGGCTCGGTACAGCCCAGCGCAGGAACAAGTTCGGTTTTGAGGATCGCTACGTATGCATCGTATACCTTTTTGTCCATGATAATTATTTTCCCTGACAATACGTATTTATCGCTTCAAACAAGAGTTTGCCGACGACCGATCCGCCGTCGAGCACTCCGATACTTTTTTCCGCATAATAGGCCGCACGTCCGTGTACCGCTTTCATATTTTTCGTATTTTCCGAACCCTTTGCGGCGGCGGCGGCGGCAGCTTCGAACGCTTTTTTTTCACCGTCGGCGCTGTGCTTTTCAAGTTCATCGACTGCGGGAATAAAGGCGTCCATGATCGTTTTTTCTCCGGCCTTCGAACCGCATTTTTCACTGATCGCTTCGATCCCCGCTTTAAATGCGGCACTCGTTTCCGCCAAATCGATATCCGTTTTGCCGCGCATCGCTTTCGCCATACCCATAATGCCGATCGACGTAATCGTCCCGAGCGACGACGGCGCCTTTTCGTTAAACGTCATCCCCATCTTCATAAATAATTTTCCCAAGTCAGTTTCATCGGCGGTATCGAGAAAATCGCTCACCGCTTTATAACCTTCGCTCATGGAAATACCCAAATCGCCGTCACCGTTCTGCTGGTCGAGCTGAATGAGATAATCTTTGTTTTTCGTCATCACATCGCTTATGATTTTACATGCACCTTTTACATCCTGTGCGTTCATCGGCATCCTCCGAAAATTAATAATTTTAAACGGGCTGCCCAAAAGCTGAAAGTTTCGGGCAGTTTCGACATCTTTTGTATATTTTTTCAATAATAATTATTTATTTTCATTCGTATAGAACGGAGTCGATGCCGGAGCGCGGAGCAATTCTTCAAGCTGCGAATCGAGTTTGAATACGGTGATCGACAAACCGGCCATCTCCATAGACGTCGCGAATTCTCCGATGTGCGGCATAAAAATGCTCACATTTTTTGCGGCAAGCATCTTTGCGATCGAACGATAAACGATGAGCTGCTCTTCAAGCGGCGTCGCGCCGAGTCCGTTTACCATAACCGAAACTTTATCGCCGGAAGCGAGCGGCATATCGGCAAGGATTTTGTCGAGGATGACTTTTGCGACTTCATCGGCCGTCATCATTTTGCGCACTTCGATCCCGGGTTCGCCGTGGATGCCCATTCCTACTTCGATTTCATCGTCGTTGATGGAGAACGTCGGCTTTCCGACTTCCGGAACGATGCACGGAGAAAGCGCGACACCCATCGTTCTGATATTTGCAAGCGCCTTTTCGGCAACGGAAGCGACTTCGTCAAGCGACATCATTTTATCGGCGGCCGCACCGGCAACTTTAAACGCATACACCATACCCGCAACGCCGCGACGTTTGGCCGCGGTTTCTTTTGCGCTGGAAGCGACGTCGTCACACACGAGTACGGTTTTCGTTTTGATATCATCCATGTCGACCATTTCGCAAGCCATGTCGAAATTCATTTTATCGCCGCCGTAGTTTCCGTACAGGCACAAAACGCCGCTGCCGCGGTCGCACGCTTTAATCATATTTGCCATCTTCTGAGATGACGGAGAAGCGAACACATTGCCGATCGCGCAGCCGTCGAGCATACCGCTTCCGACATAGCCCAAAAACACCGGCAAGTGACCGCTGCCTCCGGCCGTCACGATGCCGACTTTACCGTCTTTTACGGGATAACCCGAAACGAGCACGCGGCAGTCGCCGTCGAGAAAATGCACTCTGTCGCCGTACGCAAGTTCGATGCCTTCCATCATTTCATTTACAAAATCTTCCGGTTTGTTAATAATCTTTTTCATACGCACCTCCATATTGATATTGATTTAATAATTTATATTGCGGACAATCGATTATGACGCTGTCATCCGCCCAAATACGCTTTGATCACCTGCGGATCGGAAAGCAATTCTTTTCCGGTTCCCTCCATAATTACTTCGCCCGTCGCAAGAACATAACCGCGATCCGCGATCGACAAGGCCATCGATGCATTCTGTTCGATCAGTAAAATCGTTTTGCCGTCCGCTTTCAGCTTGGCAAGCAGTTCGAAAATTTCTTCGACGATGATCGGCGCAAGTCCCAGCGACGGTTCGTCGAGCATGATGATATCGGGCTTGAGCATAAGTCCCCGCGCGATCGCGAGCATCTGCTGCTCCCCGCCGGAAAGAGAACCGCCCGCCTGCTTTTCGCGCTCTTTTAGACGGGGGAACAATGTATACTGCTCTTCGACGAGAAGCGGTATATCTTTATTTTTTATCGACGGATTTCCCATCGTTCCCGTAACAAGATTTTCGTAGACCGTAAGAGCCGGGAAAATCCTTCGTCCTTCGGGAATATGCGCGAGTCCCATTTTTACGATTCTATCGGGAGCGAGGTTCGTAATATCCTTGCCTTTAAACGTAATCGTTCCGCCCGATTTTGGCACGAGGTTTGAAATCGCCATGAGCGTACTTGTCTTGCCGGCGCCGTTTCCGCCGATGAGTGTGACGAGTTCTCCGCTTTGCACTTCGATATTTTCGTCTCGGAGCGCGGATATGCTGCCGTAATTGACGCTTAAGTTTTTAATGCTGAGCATAGGACTCCTCCCCCGTCAAAAGGCCTTTGCCGAAATACGCTTCTCTCACTTCTTTATCGTTTTTTACGATATCGGGAGTGCCCTCGCATATCTTCTGTCCGAAACTGAGCACGAGAATTTTTTTGCACGTCCCCATGACGAATTTCATATCGTGTTCGATGACCGCAATGGTGTATCCCAAGTTATTGAGTTTAATAATAAATTCCGAAAGCGATTTCGTTTCGTTCGGATTCATACCGGCAGCCGGTTCGTCGAGCAAAAGAATTTTCGGATTCAACGCAAGCGCGCGTGCGATTTCAACTTTGCGCTGAATGCCGTACGGCAAATTGCCCGCAAGCGTATCGGCATACTCTTCAAGTCCGATCATCGAAAGAATTTCAAGTCCTTTTTGCGCGGCGAATTCTTCATCGTTTTTATACGTTTTATCCCGGATAATCGCATCCGCAAATCCCGTTTTCAATTGAAGATGAAATCCGATTTTAATATTTTCCAAAACGGACATAAAGCGAAACAGCATGATATTTTGAAAAGTACGCGCCATTCCCTTGGCTGCGACACGCTCGGGTTTCATGCCGGTAACGTCCTCGCCGCAGAAGAGGATTTTACCGGACGTCGGATAGTCCATTCCCGAACACACATTGAAAAACGTCGTTTTGCCCGCACCGTTCGGTCCGATGATACCGAAAATATCTCCGGCTTCGATTTCCATGCTGACTTTTTCCACGGCTTTAAGACCGCCGTAATACTTACACACGTTTTCCGCTTTTAAGACAGGAGTATTCATTTTGAGACCTCCGTATCGCGTTTTCCGTCAGCGCTTTTTGTCTCACCCGCCTTCGCCGCCCTCTTTACGAAACGGCGCAGGCTGAGATTTCCCGCGACGGCCGAAGCGCCGACAAGCCCCTGCGGACGGAACCACATCATGATGATTATTAAAAGCGCGTATGCGACGAGCCGCCACTGGCCTATCGGTCGCAGCACTTCGGTAAGAAAGTTGACGATTATTGATCCGACGACGGGGCCGACGAGCGTCCCCTGACCGCCGATGATAACCATCGACAGGATGTTCCACCCTTCATCGAGCGTAAAATACGTCGAATCGATAAAGCGCACGTATGGAGCGTATATGGCTCCCGCAACGCCGATCCAAAATGCGCCGTACATAAAATTCGAAATTTTGTACCGAGAGGAATCCACACCGAGACTTTTCGCCGCAAGTTCGTTTTCGCGTATCGACATCCATGCCCGCCCGATCCGCGAATTGATAACACGGTGCGACACGAACAAAAACAAAAGCGCGAACCCGAAAAACACGTAATAGTAGCGGCGCGGATTTCTGATTGCGATACCGAAAAACTGCGGGATCGGAATGCCTTTTATGCCGAGCGCGCCGCCGGTAAGACCCGTCCAGTTAAGCGCGACAAGACGTGCGATTTCGGAAAAACCGAGCGTCACGATCGACAGATAGATACCGCTCATTTTAAGCGTCGGAAGCGCGACAAGCAGTCCGATAATCGCAGTGATAAGGCCTGCAACAGGAAGTATAAACCAAAAATTCCACGCGGCGCGCGTCGCAAGGATTGCTTCGGTATATGCACCGACGCAAAAAAATCCGGCGGCTCCGAGACAAGTCATCCCGCTGTAGCCGTTGATGATATTCAATGCACCGGCGAGAAGCGCATACAGGCAGATGCGGCACATAACACCCATAAAATAGCTTTTGCCGTATACCTGCGGAACGGCAAGCATCACCGCAACCAGAACGACGGCAGTGACGACGACATGCTTTTTACACCATGCATTTACGGAATACAATGTATCGACGACCGCTCTCATACTTTTACTCCGCGCTTTGAAACGAAGCCCGTCGGCTTAATAATTAAAACGGCTATCAAAAATCCGAATGCGAATATATCGCGGAAACTCGCCGACGAAATCATGATGCCGAAATTTTCGATTATGCCGATACACAATCCTCCGAGCGCGGAAAACCGCACGTCGGTCAAACCGCCGAGCACCGACGACGAAAACGCTTTCATACCCATCGAACCGCCCATCGTCGCCTGCAGCATTTGATAATAAATGCTCGACAAAAGCCCCGCAATGCCGCCGAGTCCGCAGCCGAGACAATTTCCGAGCATCGCCATACGCTTTACATTGATGCCCATCATGTATGAAGCAGTTTTATCCTGACTGACCGCTTTAAGCTTGATACCGAATTTTGTACGGGAAAACAAAAACGACAGCGCCGCGGCGAGGAGAATGACCGTTATCATTATCAGCAGCTGTACCTGCGATATCTGAACCGTACCGATTTTGAAAAAGCGCGGAGCGATAACGTCGAGCATGGGCTTTTGATTCGGACCGAATATGATCTGCGCAAGATTTTTAACAAGCATCGAAAAGCCTATCGTACAGAGAAGTGAAATATGGCGCGGAGCCGTAAAAAAATTTTCATAACAAATTTTATATACGAGGATGCCGATCAGCCATGAAGCGATAAAACTCGATATGATGCCGAGTACGATATTGTTTCCGCAAAGCTCGAACGTATAAAAAGCCGCAAACGAACCGATCATGATCACTTCACCGTGCGTAAACGTAACCATACCGACAACGCCGACGACGACCGAATATCCGATAGCCATGAGCGCATATACCGCACCCTGACACAGTCCGTTTATCAAGTGATTTAAAAAATACTCCATACCCGGGCATCCTCCCCAAGTGCTTGAAATCGGCGACCGAATGAAAACGGCCGCCGACAACGCATTTTATTCGTGCGGCGGGTTTAATACCCCGACGCTTGCGTCGTAACAAAGGGTATTAAAGCCGACTGCAACCACCTTATGAGAACAACATACCCCGATGCTTGCGTCGGGGTTGTTGATTAATTATTTTTTGGAATAATCGAATCCGGCCTTTACGACATACTGGCCTTTTTCGACGGCGCAAATCATATACACGCGTGTGATATCGCCTGCGGGGTTGAATTTAAGAGGGCCGGTGATTCCCGTAAAATTGCCGGAAGCAAGATTGTCGCGAATCGCTTTGCGCGTGATTTTGTCGGGAGCGCAGCGAGCGATGGCATCCGCCATGAGGTATACGCAATCGTATGCGCACGCGGGGTGAACGGTCGGTTGGAAGCCGGCTTTTTTCGTAAATTCGTTTTTCCACGCCGTGAGTTTCGGATCCGCGGGATCGAAGAAGAACGGGGTCGAAAGCAAAAGACCTTCCGAATTTTCTTTTGTCAAATTAATAAGCTGTTCGGATGTTCCCGGTCCGAGTGTCGTCAACGGAATATTCCATCCGGCCGCGCGGATCTGATTGATAACCTGCGGAACGGCGCCCTGATCCATAATAAGCACGACATCGGGACGAGCGGAACGCAGACGCGTGATGAGTGAAGAGAAATCTTTTTCATCCTGAACATAACTTACATTTGCGACGATATCGAGACCGACAGCACTCGCTTCTTTTTTAAAATTGTCGAATGCCGAAATGCCCCAATCGCTGTTGATGTAGATAACGCCGACTTTTTTTACGCCCATGTATTTATTTAAAATATAGCGCGCAAAAAACGGAGCTTCGCCGTCCTGCCGTCCCATAATGCTGAAACACCAGTCGCTCATACCGGCATACGTCGGATTCGATGCCGTCGGAGAAAGCTGTACGATACCGGCCTCATCAACGATCGGAGCGTTCGCCATGCAGCAACCGCTGGTAAAATCGCCGATGATCGCAAGAATCTTATCGTCATCCGCAAGCTGGCGTGCAAGGTCGGAACTTTCTTTTTGATCGCCTTTCGAATCTTTTATAACGAGAGTCAACTTCCGGCCATGGACGCCGCCCTTTGCATTGATTTCATCGACAGCCATCTGACCCCCGACTTGAAATCCCTTTCCGTATTCGGCATTTGTTCCGGTAAGCGGCGCCAATACGCCGAGTTCAATCACATCGCCGGCAGCGCCGTCGGAAGAACCTGTCGCCCATGTAAAGCCGGCACATAAAAGCACCGCCGTCAGAACAACAATCAATTTTTTCATACACACCTCCTGGTTTTTGCCGCCATATAATCCGCGATAAACGGTTTTATCGTCATTTACGGGCAAAACCTTCTATCGTTTCGCTTATGGCTTCATGCTTTTATCTGTGAAATACAAGCTCACAAGTCGGACATCCCTTTGCAATCGTATCGCCCAGGTCAAGCTGCAGCCCCATAGCTTTCGCGATACCGCGGTCGCCGTCCATCGCCATATCGCAAAGTTTTTCGCACGTTTCATCGTCGAAGCCGAGTTTTTGCCACGCGCTGCACAATGCGCAATAATTGAAGGAAATGTGCAACTTATCTTCATCGGCTTGAATGTTGTCCATGTGAAAAGACGCTTTACCGACATCGTTTAAAAAAGCTTTTTCGAATTGACGCGGATCGGAAGGATCTTTACAGCGTTCCCGAAATCCGCCCCCGTGAATTCCGCCGCAACGCATAATCGCTTTGCGTATGATTTCTTCTGCGTTCGAAACACCTGCTTTGCGCAGTTCGTCATAAATCAATCCCATCCATGTAGCGCGATGCTCGATTTGAGCACGGTTCACCTCCGCTTCAGGGGAAACGCGGTCGGGATTGTTCACGATTTTTGACACCTTACACCTCCATCTTTTCTGTGCTTTACAGCAAAATATCCAGCTCACGGCAGTTTGTAATATATCAGTAATATCTTACAAACTGCTTATGGATAAGTATAAGGCCACTTTTTAAATAACGCAAGTTTTTTTTACAATCTTTTTTGAGAATTTTCGCCGCTCGAAAAGCGCCGTTTCGGTAGCGGTTGACACCACAGCGACAATGGCAGCAGGCAATTCCTGCAAATTTTAATCACTTTTTCAGAAACGCCGTATCATAACAAAGACTCTCCGCGTTACGCCGATAAAATCTCGCGCGGCGCTAAAACTCTTCCGCTTCGTTTATAAAACAGCCGACACATTCGGTCGGGTATTTTTCACGCAGCTTTTTAATAATCGCTTTCAGTTCCGCTTCTTCGTCGCGGTCGCAGTAGATGATATACATCGCATTGAGCTGCGGCCACACCGAGTCTCCGAGCCTCGGATTACCGTAACCGGCGCCCATCACCGAAGGAATTTTCGTAAAGTGCAATCCGACTCTGCGTTCGGCAAATTCCTGCTGAAAATCTTCTTCGAGCGCCTGCGAAAATATGATCTCCATTCGAACGCGCCGTATTCCGTTTATTTCGTCCATAGTAACTCCGTTACGCTTCGCGAGTGCGAAGCAGTTTTCGCTCAAGCTTCCGCTGTCGTCTCGAATTGACGATATAATACACGGTCGGCATCACAAAGAGCGTCATCAAAGAACCGAAGGTCATACCGCCGAACACCGTCAAACTTATCGGCTGCATACTTGCCGAGCCCTCGCCGGGGAAAAACGCCATCGGCATGAGCGAAATGACGGTCGTAAGCGTACTCATCAAAATGGGGCGCAGGCGGTTTCGCGCGGCTTCGACGCACGCATCTTCGAGCGCAAGGCCGCGCTTACGCAGCAGATTCGTGTAGTCGACGAGGACGATACCGTTGTTGACGATCGTACCGACGAGAACGAGTACGCCCATAACGGTGACGACGCTTAAACGCGAACCGTTGAGCGCGTAGATCGCGATGACACCGATAAAGGACAGCGGTATAGTAAACAAAACGATAAACGGATCCATAAACGACTCGAATTGACTCGCCATGACGATAAACACGAGGATCGACGCCATTATGATAATCAAACCGAAATTTCTCACGGCTTCCATCATATCTTCATAGTCGCCGGAAAATCCGATGCGCACGTTTTCGTCTTTCGGGATATTCGCATTTATAAGTTTTTGTATTTTATCCTGCACTTTATCAAGCGAAAGTCCCGACACGGGCTTAGCCGTGATGTGAATGACGCGCGCCTGATTTTCGCGTAAAATCGTCACGGGAGAAGTCGTCTCTTTATAGTGCGCGAAATTCGAAAGCGGGATGCGTTCTCCCGAGGCGTTTACGATCGAAAGCAAATCCAAATCGGCAAGCTTCGTTTTATCTTTTTTCGAAAGCCGCACGATGACGTCGATGTCGTCGCCGTTGTCGGTATAACGGCTTGCAGTCGTACCGTTGATGAGCGCCGCCACTTCACTTCCGACCGTATATACGTTTACTCCCAACTCGTACATACGCTCGCGCTCGAATACCAATTCTACCTGCGGCAGCCCGTCTTCCAAATCGCTTGAAACTTCGGTGACGACATCCTGCGCCTGCTCTCTTAAAAGCTCTTCAAGCTGAGCACCGGTTGCACGGAGTTTGTTCAGATCGTCGCACTTGACATTGATGCTCATACCGCCGGTGGACATACCGTTTTGATTTTGCGCGAAGCTCACTTTGACACCCGGTATTTTATTAAAATATTTTCGAAGCTTCGCCTTTGCCGACTTTTCGTTGTCCCAGCCCTTTTCGCGCTCTTCTGCCGGATACAGCGTAAACGTCACGGTTCCGGTATTCGTTCCCGACGTCGATGAAAATATATCCGTTCCGCCGACCGTCGTCGATGAATATTTGACACCTTTTAATTCCTGCGTCGCCGTCGTTTCAAAGCCCCGAAGCGTATCGTCGGTGACTTCGAGCCGAGTTCCTTTCGGCAATTCGAATTTGACGGAAACGGTATTCGATGCGGGTTCCGGCATAAAAATAAAACCGATGAATTTGACGGCCGCAACGGACAACACCAACAAGCCTATGAGTGAAAAAATACACAGTTTACGACGGTGCAATACGAATTTCACGCCGCGTGCGTAGGCATCGTCGAGAAGCGAAAAAAAGTACGTAAACCGGCGGTTGATTTCGAACCGCACGCCTTCTCCCCTGTCCGCGAGTTTATCGATGCGGAGATACTTCGAGCTCAGCACGGGTACGAGAACGATCGCGACGACGAGCGAACACAAAAGCGAAAAGATTATCGTCATTGCAAGATCGTTGAATATCTGTCCCATCATGCCGAGCTGACCTTTGAACATGAGCATCGGAAGAAAAATACATACCGACGTAAACGTACTCGCGCTGATCGAAAGGATCATCTCCTGAGAGCCGAGCACTGCGGCAACGCGCGGCTTCGCGTCTTTTTGCCGGTACGCGTAGATATTTTCGAGGACGACGATCGAGTTGTCGACGAGCATACCGATGCCGAGCAGCAAACCCGCCATAGAGATCATGTTGATCGAAATCTTCGTAAAGTACATGAGAAAGAGCGTGATGAAAACCGACACGGGGATCGCAAGTCCGATGATGACCGTACTCTTAATCGAACGCAAAAAGATAAACAGCACGATGACCGCAAGCAGCGCGCCTTGGATGACGGACTTTACGACTTCCGCAATCGTCTGCTCGATGATATCCGTATCGTTCGACGATTCGATGATATCGACGTCGGACGGCAATTCGACTTTTATAGCCTTGACCGCCTTGCGCACGGCGTGCGCCGCGTTTACGGAATTTTTTCCGCTCTGTTTTTGGATGTTCAGTATAACGCAGGGTGTTCCGTTCAAATAGGCGAGTGTGTTTTCGTCTTTGTAACCTTCGTACACGTCGGCGACGTCGCGCAGGCGGATCGTTGTAATGCGAGGCCTCGCCGATCCCGGAGCGGCCGACGCTTTATACGAAATGACGGTATTTTTCAAATCTTCGACGCTCGTGTATTTGCCGCTCGTTTTTATCGTGTAATTGATATCGCCGCTCGTGATCGTACCGCCGGAACTCTGTACGTTTTGCGAACCAATCATCTGCGCGACGGAAGTGATCGAAAGACCGTATGCTTCGAGCCGGTCGCGCGGTATGTCGACGTTGATCGATTTTTCGCGGCCGCCGACAATCTCGGCAGACGCGACGCCGTCGATCTGTTCGAGGCGCGGCTGTACGATATCTTTCGCGTATCGGCGGAGTTCTTCGGGCGTTCTGTTCCCCTGCAGCGCGAGCGCCATGATCGGCATGAGCGACGGATCGGCTCTGATCGTCGTAGGGGAAGATGCACCCGTCGGCAGATAACTCCGCACCAAATCGATCTTATCGCGTATTTCGGCGACGGCAGCATCGAGGTTCGTATTGAAATTGAATTCCATAAAAATCAGACTTAAACCAGACGACGACTGCGATTGCATTTTTTTCAAACCGGTCGCACCGGAAAGCCCGTTCTCCAATATGCGCGTCAAACTCTGCTCGACTTCTTCCGGTCCCGCATTTTTGTATTCGGTATAAACGAGCATATACGGCAGCTTCATATTGGGATACATATCGACAGGGAGCTGCGTCGTACAGTAAATACCGAGTCCGATGAGCGCGATAAACGTCAGCAATACGGTAACGGGCTTATTGACGGAGTATTCCGATAATGTCATTTACGACTTCCTTAATAATTAATAAATTGAATATCGATGCTCAAAACGCTCGGAAAATTCCGAGTTTTAGAAAATTCGAAATTGACCTGATCTCACTTCAGTTTGCGGCACCGACTATGTTTACCTTTGCGCCGTCGTTCAAGAGCGTCTGCCCTTTTACGACGATTTCATCGCCTGCAGAAAGCCCGCTCGTAATTTCCGTACGGTTGTCGACGGAGATGCCTTCCGTTACCGCCAGCATTTTTACGACGGCTGCTTTATCGCTTTGCGACTGAGACGCAATTGCAAATATGTACGGCTTACCCGCCCGCGTGATGACAGATCCCGACGGGACGACGATCGCGTCTTGTATGCTGTCGGTGATGAGGCGGACGCTTCCGTACATACCGACTTTAATGCGTTCATCGGGCGGAGAAAGATGCAGCTTTACCGCCATCGTCCGCGTCGTCGTGTTGAGGACGGGAGACACTTCGACGACCTTTGCCGTAAAGTCGATGCCGGGATAAGCTGCAAACTGCGCGGTCGCCGACTGGCCGCGTTGAATGCGGCTCACAAAGCGTTCGGGAATATTGACGCGGATTTCCAAATCGTCCGTGCTGCCGATCTGCACGACGGGCATCGTCTGAGAAACCGTCGCACCGACCGACGGCATCGATGTGATGATCCTTCCGCTTACCGGAGCGCGCACGGGACTTTCGCTGTACGACATGCCGGGACGGCTCGCGTCGACGTATGCGATCACTTGATCTTTTGCAACCGTATCGCCGATGTTCGAAAGCACGCGCGAAATTTTTCCGCTCATATCCGGCAGCACGTCGACCGCCGAAACCGATGCGACGTCTCCTCCGAATTCGAGATATTGATCGAGGTTGCCCTTTTCGATTTTATATGTGTTGACGGCGTAGACGATATCGTCTCCTTCACCGCCGGCGGCAGCCGTATTTTTTTTGCAGCCCGCGATCGAAGCGATTATTAAAACGAGCGATAAGATGCGGGCGATTTGTATAAAGCGATTCGAATATTTCATCGAGTTCCTCCGTTTGTCGTTGCTGCGGCGCTCTTTACCGTCAAATCCGTATTCAACGTTTCTTCGAGATTGAGCAATGCCGTAATATATTGATAGCGCTGATTCGCCAAACCGAGCCGTGCTTGATTGAGCTGACGTTCCGCATCGCGGAGGTCGAGCAGTTCGGTCGTACCGTTTTGATACGAACGCAGCGTCATCGCATACGAGCGCTGCGCAAGTTCGACGTTGCGCTGCATCGAAGCGATCTGGCGTTTTGCCTGATCGAGCGTATTGATCGCAGTGCGCACTTCGAGCTTTTGATTTTCAGTAAGCTGTTCGCGCGAGATTTTAAGCTTTTCGAGATTCGCGCGAAGGTCTTTCGCTTTTTGGCGGTTCGAGGAAAACGGCAGCATATTCGTGATGTTCCACGCGAGCGTCGCACTGAACGCGCCGTTATCGTTCCAATTATCCTTATCGAACCAATTCGAATCGAGGGCGTCGCGCAGCATCGGCTGATAATTCCAATTCAAAGACAGTGCCGGCGAAAAACTTGCAAAATCGAGTGCCGAAAGATTGTACTCGAGCGTTTCGATATTGTTGTCGAGGGAGCGCAGAGCAAGCGACGAGTTCCCGTACGTCGCGATCAAATCGTCGGCATCGACATCGATAAGAGCGGGATCGATCGAACCCGCAAGTTCGATCTTCGTGCCGGAAGGCATACCGAGCAAAAACACGAACATATCAAGCTGCTGCGCGAGAGAAGTTTCCGCCTGCTCCGTTTCGGGAATTTGATTTTCATACTGCACTTGCGCCTGCAAAAGCTGCAGTTCGGGAATCCTCCCGTTTCGATAATTCACCGCCGCCTGCACGCTCCGCCGCCGTGCGTTTTCGAGCGTTTCCCGCTGAATCGCGAGGTTGTCCCGCTGCAGCAAAAGACCGAAAAACAGCTTTTTAACATTGGTAATCGTTTTTCGCTCGGTTTGTTCCCGCGTGATTTGGCCGCCTTCATAGCCCGCCTTTGCCGCACGTATTTGACCGATGTACGCAAGGCTTAAATTCAGTCCCGCGCTCAAGTTCCCGACAGCCGCCCAGTGCATGCTTTCGGTTTCCGAAACGGGCGGTCGACCGAAAAATCGCAACAGAGTATTTTGCTGCTCGAGCGATGAACTGATATCCGTCGTACGGCTGAGCGTTCCCGTCGCTTGCACGTCGGGTAAAAATACGTTCCACGCATTGTCGGACGCGCGCTTGGCTATCTCCAAATCGATATCCGCACTTTTGAGCGCGCGGCTGTGGGCACGCGCATAGTCGACCGCTTCATCGATCGTCAACGTTACCGTTTCGCCGCTTTGAGCGAACGAGCGCAGCACGACGCTTAAAAAAATTAATAATATCGCTTTGTATTTTTTATTGCATATATTCATCTTAGCTCCTAAGTTCATACAAATTATTAACCGCACCCGAAACATCGCTTATTAACTGTGCGCTCTCGCGCACCAATTCAACAGTCTCCAAAATTGATATTTTATTCGACTGTTGAATTTTAAGGAACGGTATCACCGCAGCCGTCTTCCGTGCCGTTTGCACGAACGACTTCGCGCTTTGCAAGTGCCGCGATCGTCAGCTTCCGCCCCTCTTACGAACGGCAGTGTTGCCGATCCCCGATTCCGTCATCGCGTATAATTTTTTCAATGCGGCAAACATACGCTTGTCCGAAAAACCGAGCCTCCGGCAATGGATAAACATCGTAACGACGATCGCGAAAAACCAGCCGAGAACGCGTTGAGAGGTCGGGGGTATACCGACATCGGGAAGCGAAGCGATAAAACGCTTCCAATAAACCGAATCGTATATCGTATCGACGAAATCCGGCGCTTCAGCACGATCGACAAAATCGTTGATGCCGATGAGACTCGAACAGATATCGACTGTCTCGGGATACTTTATAAAATACAGCAGTTCCGTTCGGAGGACGGCGTACGTACATTCTTCATCCGTCGTCAAACCGTCCATATTTTCGGCGATCATACCGTGCATTCGAATCACTTCGTTTTTTATAAGCGATTCGACCATTTCGTTTTTACTTTTATAGCGCGAATAGAGCGAACTTTTAGCGAGATGCAATTTTTTTGCCAAGCGTTCGATCGTAATGCCGACCGCTCCGTATTCGGACACGACGGAAGCGAGTGCAAGAAGTTCGTCGGTAAGCGGCGCTTTCTTTTGCATTGCGGATTTAAAACGCGCATCGAGCTGTGCGAGCCGCTTTCTTTCGGGAATATTTTTTCCGATACCGTTTTCAATCAGGGCTGCAAGTTTATTCGCAAAGTCGGCGGAGTCCGCAAGGTTCGGAGTATTCGTATCGAGCGCGTCGAAACGGATCAGCGTAAAAATAAAAATCGTCGTACCGACGTAGATGCTCGTCACATAAAGATCCGTATCTTTGATCGAACCGTCCCTTGCAAAAAGCGAATCGAACACCCGTATGCTGCGCTTCCGCAATTCCCGTACAAAGGCTCCTTCGTCTACGATACATTGCTGCGATTGAAAATACATGACGTATTCGCGGTGATTGACGAGAAAATCGACCGCCTCGGACATCGCTTCGATGCGCTTGCCGTTTTGATAGCATTCGAGCATCCGCCGCACGACTTCCGCGATGCCGTCGAACATGCGCGCATTCATCGCTTGTCTGATCGACGCTTTGCGCGGAAAATGCTTAAAGATGGCCGCTTTACTGATGCCGACTTTTTGCGCGATCTGAGACAGCGAAATATGCGTAAATACCGGCTTGCGGTAAAACGAAAATGCTGCGTCGATTATTTTGTCCCGCGTTGAAACGCCTTCCTTCATACAATTCCCAAACAGTTCCGTAGGTTACCGATTGTTCGGTAACCTACGGAACTATAGCGAATTGTTAGAATTTTGTCCAGAGAGGGCTGTCTCAAAACTCGGTTATTTTTTCGACAGTCCCTGAGGGCACACCGTTCGTATTATTTCCGCTTAGCGCAGTACGCGCGCACTCCCGCTTTCAACCGCGCAAGTCCGTCGCTCACCGTCGACTTCGGACAGGCGACGTTCATGCGAAGAAAAGAGCGACCGTTTCCGCCGTAAATCGCGCCTGCAGTAAGGTAAAGCCCCGTTTCGCTTCTGATAAAACGCGCAAGGTCGTTCGAGTCTTCGGTGATTTTCGAGCAGTCGAGCCACAAAAGATACGTCGCGTTCGACGGAACGACAAAGATTTCGGGTATTTCATTTTTAACAAATTCACGCACCGCCTTTTTATTTTCGAAGATGTATGCGCGAAGTTCGTCGAGCCACACCCCGCCTTTCGTAAATGCCGCAGCAGCAGCGATACATGCGAATACATTCGGCTCGGCAACTTCATCGGTGTTGAGCTGCCGATCGATCTTCGCGTGAAGCTTGGGATTTTTCGAAAACACGGCGGCAGTGTGCAGCCCTGCGATGTTGAACGCTTTCGAGGCTGCAACGCAGGAAACGCTGTTCATCGCGCAGGTTTCCGAAACCGATGCGAACGGAACGTAGGCGGCACCGGGATCGGTGAGGTCGCAGTGGATTTCGTCGCTTATGACGATAACGCCGTACTTCGCACAGAGTTTTCCGATGCGTTCAAGCGTTTCGGCGTCCCAGATTTTTCCGACGGGATTGTGCGGGTTGCACAAAATAAAAAGAGACGTCTGCGGATCGGCGAGCTTTTTTTCGAAATCCGCAAAATCGATTTCGTACGCGCCGTCTTTATACGCAAGCGGGCTTTCGAGAATGCGCCTTCCGTTGTTGACGATCGAATTGAAAAAAACATTGTATACCGGCGTCAAAACAACGACGTATTCGGCGGGCGTCGAAAATTTCCGCACGGCGCTCGAAAGCGCGGGTACGACGCCCGTACAAAACGAAAGCCATTCTTTTTCAATCGCAAAGTTATGCCGCGCCTTCCACCAGCCGATAAGGGCATCGTACCAATCGTTTTCGATGACCGGATAACCGAACACGCCGTGCTTTACGCGTTCCGAAATCGCATCGATTATTTCCGGCGCCGCTTTAAAATCCATATCGGCGACCCACATCGGAAGTTCACCGTCTTTTACATCCCATTTATACGATGCCGTATGTTTCCGATCGACGATCGTATCGAAATCATATACTGCCATTTTTATTGTCCTCCGTAAATAATTTTTCATTTTGCGTGTACGCAATTATATACGCTTTATTAATTTTTATACAAGCCGATTATTAATTTTTGCGGTGTGCTTCATCGAACCGTACATAAACGGTATTTGATTTGTCTTTACTTATCTGTTATCCGTTCAAAGCGTATGCGATCAGTTCGGGATGATATTCGAAGTGCATATTGTCCCAAATCGGCCACTTGCCGCCCCAGATAAATCCTTCCGATTCAAACGCTTCGATCACTCCGGCCGGCGGCATCCAGCGTTTTTCGAGCGGCAGCGTCATCCATCCGTCGGGATCGATATCGCGCCGCCATGCCCAGTAGATATTTTTTTGTCCCCAACCGCGCGGCAGAACGTCGAGCGCGATGCCGTAGCTGTGAAACGAACGCGAAGCGCGGTCGCCGATTTCCCTCCAGTTGTAGCTGTCTACGCGCGCCAATTCGTCGATAAAGCGCTGCACGGCGGCATCGGTTTTTGCACGATCGCGGATTTTGTTTTCGACGCGCGCAAGCGGTGCAAAAATCCGTTCGTGCGCATTCGTATATTTACCGAGAAACGACACGCGCTTTATGTGCGTTTCGGTCGATTGCCGTGTCGCGCAGTCATAAATCGCATTGAAAAAATAGGGCGATGTGCCGGCCTGACGCGAACGGTTTTCCGCCGAAGAAAAATTGCGCAGGCGACGTATGTCTTCTTCGGAGAACGTCGCAGGATCGGGAACTTCTTTTGCGTAAGGATAGAGGATCGGCCAATAAGATCCGCGCTCGGCAAGTTTATCTGCAGGAAGCATTTTGCCGTCCGCCCAATACAATACCGCCGCTTTACGTCCCGATCTGCCGCTTTGCACGACATCGATTTTAAAATCGGCGAGCTCAGCGTCATAGACCGCGGTAAAAGAAATATCGGGGTAAGCATTGCGGAGAATGCCGAGCTCTTTCGGCTCGGGCGGAGCGGCGAAAAACGATGCCGTAAAAAATACGAACGGCAGCGATGAAAAAAAATATTTTAACCGGTGTTTCGATATGTGCATCGACTACTCCAAAAAGGTGCCGAAAAAATGCCCTATAGGGAACCTCTAAAAACTGCAGTTTTTAGAGGTAACTTTGAAAATGCGATGTTGTAACTCGCGATAACACAGCGAGTTACAACTCGTCAGCATCTCGAAAAAATCGCTAAAGGTGAGTTTTTCGAGATGCCCTATATACGAAAAAAATATAAGAACGGCAAGTTACGCGCGAACATATTGTTTTGACAAACATTTTATTGTATTGTAAAAAGACGTCGGGTTTCATTTGTTTTCGAATCGGACGGTACTCTTTATACGATGAGCGCGATGAACGCGCGGGGTTGATTATGACTGCATTGCCGGGGTTTTACAGCACGCTTTTTACGATTGCCATTCCGATCGTCTTGCAGAATTTTTTGCAAACCTTCGTCAACATGCTCGACACGGTGATGGTCGGCAGGCTCGGTGCAACGGAAATTGCAGCGGTCGGTCTCGGCAATCAGATTTTTTTTATCCTCAATATGATGCTCTTCGGCATTTCAAGCGGCGGCGCCATCTTTGTCGCGCAGTATTGGGGCAAAAAAGATATCGCCGGGATCCGCCGTACGCTCGGCATTACGCTTGCGCTTTCCTTCGTCCTTTCTCTTGCTTTTACCGCAGCGGCACTTTTTTTTCCTCACGAATTGATTTCGCTGTATTCTTCGGATGAGCGCGTCATCGCTCTCGGCGGCCGGTATCTGCGCTGCATCGCTCCGAGTTATCCGATGCTTGCGCTGAGCTTTGCGTTTCAGCTGGCTTTCCGCGCGACCGAACACGTACGGCTGCCGACGGTAAGCACGGCAATATCGTTTTTCGTAAACGTCGTTTTCAATTATCTTTTGATTTTCGGCGCCTCCGTTTCCGTTTTCGGAACCGCCCTAACCGTACCGGCGATGGGGGTACAAGGTGCCGCGATCGCGACGGTGATTTCCCGGTTCGTAGAGCTTGCGATCACGGTCGGTTGGTCGTATCGGAAAAAATATGAAGCGTGCGGTCGTTTTACCGAACTCTTTTCGTTCGATCGCGATTTCCTCGCGCGCTTTGTCAAAATCGCGCTTCCCGTCATCATAAACGAAACGCTGTGGGGCTTGGGGATCACGATGGAGCATTCGATTTTTTCGCACGCGAGTACCGACGCGCTTGCAGCGTTCAATATAACCGGAACGATTTCCCAGCTGACGTGGGTATTTTTTATCGGCGTCGGAAACGGCGCGGGGATCATCATCGGAAAAAAAATCGGCGAAGGTGCCGAAGCGGAAGCGCGCCGGTATGCAAATCGATTCGCATGGTTTATGCCCGCGATGGCCGTCCTTATCGGCTCTCTGCTCTTTCCGCTTTCGCTCGCGCTTCCCCTTCTGTTCAATGTCGGTCCGCATATCATCCGTCAAGCGCGGCTTATGCTGCGCATCCTCATGTGCGTCTATCCGGTAAATGCGTTCAATATGTTTTTCATCGTCGGTATGTGCCGCTCAGGCGGCGACACGATTTACGCGGCAATCAACGACGGCGTATGGATGTGGTTCGTCGCGATCCCGATCGCATACATAGCGGCTTTTGTGCTGCACGCGGAACCTTACGTTATCTATGCGTGTTTGCAGATCGAACAAATTTTTAAATCCGGTGCGGGTCTGCTCCGCGTGCGCAACGGCAAATGGCTGCACAACGTTACGCACTAGATTAATAAATAGGGGCAATATGACGATTCGAAACGCTCTGCAAAAAGATTTCGACGATATCCTGCGTATCTATGCGCGCGCCCGCGAGTACATGAAGCACAGCGGAAATCCGACGCAGTGGAGAGAAAACTTTCCGCCGGAGACATTAATAAACGATGACATACGGGAAAAACGAAATTACGTCGTCGAAGCGGACGGCGGCATACACGGAGTGTTTGCATTTATCCTAGGCGACGATCCGACGTATGCGCGCATCGAAGGCGCGTGGAAAAGCGATGCACCCTACGGGACGATTCACCGTATCGCAAGCGACGGCGAAGTAAAAGGCGTTTTTGCCGCAGCGATCGCGTTTTGCAAAACACGCAATTCTCACCTCAGAATCGACACGCACGCCGACAACAAAACGATGCGATGTGCGATCGAAAAAGCAGGTTTCAAAGAATGCGGCATCATCCGTGTAGCCGACGGTACTCCGCGCATCGCATACGAACTTATGCCTGAGGAAGCGGAGTTTCGCTGATCTCGCGAGCAAACACTGAAAAAATCGCTGAAACCGGAAGCTCTCTTTCAGAAGCTTTCGAGCAAGGCTTCCAAATCGATTTCGCCCGCGACGCAGGGCACCGTCACTGCCCAGTTTTCGAGCACTTGCGGATCGACTTCGCCGAAGACACCGACTGCTTTGCCGCCTACGATAACGGATGCTTGACGGCCGACGATAAAGCGCAGATCGGAGCTTTCTTGTACTTTATACGTGTGGTCGAGAAAATACAGGAGAGCGGCGACTTCGCTCGCCCCGTCGTTGAAGTTCGCATTTGCCGCCGCCGTCAAAAAGCCCAAGTGTTGGCGTGTACGCGTGCCGGTATTTTCTTCGTCGCAGAGGTACGCGACTTTGCCGATTTCGAAAATCTTGTGCGGAAACTGCGCGTTCGCCGATTTGCTTTCCGCGCGGAGCAGAGAAGATATCATCTCCGGTCTGATAAATTGATAATTTTCGCTCATCGGATTTGCGATTTCGATAACGCTCGATTCGTCGATGAGCATATTGTCGATGTAATCGCGGCGGCTTCCGACATAGTTGAAAATCATCTCCTGATAGCCGAGTCCGACCATAAGCGTTTTCGCTTTACGGCTGAACTGCGTTATCGGCAAAAGCCTGCCGATCGTAAAATCGCTCGGGCTTTGCGGTTCGAACGAATCGATATCGCGCCCGATCATCACGTCTTCGATCACATCGACTTCGTGTAAAAAATCGTTGCGGTAGGGCGGAGGAAAGAGCGTAAACTCTTCGTCGTCTTTTCCGCCGATCGTCAATTTTTTTACCGTCGCTTTATCGCCCATGCGGTAGAGCGCGGCGCAGACTTCGTCCGCCGTAAACGACGAGCCGAGCATTTTATTGATATGTGAAAGATAGGCTTTTGTCGGAACTTGAAAATAATACGGACATACGACCGTTTTACCGAATTTCGTTTCGTAAGGATAGTCGACGCGCATCGGAAGAATTTCGTAGCCGCTTTCGAAAAAATCGCAAGCGACGATGTTCGCCGCGAGCATAAGGCTTTCCATATCGTCGCCTGTCAGTTCGACCATTAAGCCCGTGTCTCCGACTTGTACCGCACCGAGCGTCGCGCTGTTGATGATCGGCGCCATCGACATGATTTCGCCCTTGTCGTCGACGAGCAGCGGAAATTTTTTGAAATCTTTTAAAATCCAGCCGTATTCTTTTCCTTTCGGATGGTCGCTCAAAATTTGCCGGCACGTCATGGGCTCTGTGCACTGCAGCGGCACAAAAGACGTTGCGTCGGGATCGACGGCTTTATAATGCACGGGAAATGCGATGTCGGAAACACGGTACACGCCCATCGAAATCGTCTTCCGCTTGCGTCCGAAATTCCACGCGAGTTTTTCCTGCGTTTGAATGATATCTTTCAGCATCGCATCGTCGATCGCTTTTCCGGAAATCACGAAAGCGACGATGTACGGACGGATATGCTGCAGTTCGGCGTCCACGGTGACGATGCGGTTGGCCGGATCTTTTATCGCATCGGGAGCCGACATGAATTTTTGATAATCGGCGTGCGCCGCTCCGTCGTGCAGGGAGAGCTGCCGCGCGATGCCGACCGTCGACCACAGGTCGGGGCGATTCGTATCGTTGAGTTCGATTTTAATAACGCGCTCATCTTCAGGCTTGGACGCGTCGGGCTTTTCATCGAGTTCGGCTTTTGCGCAGGGCAATTTTTTTTCAAGCGTATCGTAATCGTATTTTTTTCCGAGCAAAGTGAAAAAACTTTTTTCGTTGACTTCGATTTTGGGCATTTCTATCCTCTCAATTCTCGGCGGTTATTATAAAACATCATATCGATTTGTTCAATTCGCACTATGCCGCATATCGCATCCCGTTCGTGCAAATCACTGTCGAGTTCAAAAAATATATCGCCCGCTTTTTCAATCGTGCGTTTTTTCAATCGTGCGCGATAAACTCGGTTCGCGTATCTTTGCAAATTGTCTGCGCCGCGCGTCTGCCCGCCCATCCTGCGATTATAAGACCTCCGGGCATCATCGAACGCTCGCTTGCAAAGTAAAGACCCCGTACCGTCTTCGATTTCGCAGGCAATATGAACATCGGATCTCCGGGCTTCCATACGCTCATCCAACTGCCTTCAAAACTCGCAGTATAACGCTCGTAGGTCAAAGGGGTAGCCATATCGGTCACTTCGATCATGTCCTTCGTTTCGGGAAAACGGCTTTCGATTATTTTAATAAATTTATCGATGATTTCTTTTTTGCATTGTCCGTAAGTGCCGTCGGCTTTCCTCGCTTTCCACCAATCGTAACTTCCGCCGAGCAAAAGGCAGGTGAGCGCCGTACAGCCTTCGGGCGCATGGTTTGCATAGCCCGCGTAATTGTTCAGGCGGATTTCCGTAAAGCGCAGACCCGCCGCTTCCAACGGCTCATCGAGAAGAAGTACGGGACCGGACGGATAATTCGACAAGTCGGCTTTTATACCGAGCGCAATAAACATATTCTGTTCCGTTGTAACGATTTTGCGCATCCGTTTCGCCCATCGCTCTTCAAGCGGTTTTGCAAAAAGCGAATCGACTGCGCGTCTCGTATCGAAAGCCGCAATGACAAAATCTGATTTAATAATTTTCGTTTCCGGCTTTTGCTCCGTGCATTCGTTCCCGTCAGCTGCACCGGACGATACATGGAGTGCCGTAAGCGCATTTGCCCGTCCGATTTCAACGCCTGCTGCCCGCCGCCCATCCGTTACGACGCGCATTACTTTTGTGCGGTATACGATTTTTCCGCCGAGCGAAATGAAAGTGTCGGCTATGTTTTGTGCAAGACGCAGCGAACCGCCTTTCGGGTATCCGCAGTCGCCCGAAGCGAAAGATGCAAGCGTATATACAAACGACAGCGCATTGAACCTCGTGCCGATAACGGCATGGAACAAAGCGTGCAGTTTTTTATTTTTAAAACGGGAAAGATAATCCTCGTACGATACGTTTTTCAGATAAAGTGCGGGAATGGCTGCGGGCGCCATGGGAAGCAGTTCGTGCAAAGTCGGAATCACAGGCGATTTCGTTTTTATCCACGGTATGTCGCGCAATACGAAGTGCACGGGCAAAAACGTTTTAATATCGCGGCACAGTGCTTCGATCGCTTTGCGGTCTTCGGGCGCGGCATCGATGCATTCCTTTCGCAACTTATCGATATCGCGGTAAAGACGTATACACGTTTTTCCGTCGATAAGCGTGTACAGCGGCTCCCGATAACGAACGGGATTGTTTTCTTTGAGTGCGCCGACTTCTTTCCACATGCGGTTGAGTACGAGTTTTTCGGACGAACCGGTAAGCCAGTGCATACCCCCTTCGAAAAAATATCCTTTGCGCGACCAGCTCGTCGAAAGACCTCCGGGGATCGTATGCTGCTCATAAATCGTTACGTCGAATCCCGACCGCTGCAGATAAACGGCCGCCGAAAGTCCTGCGATACCCGCGCCGATGATAATAACGGATCCCTTCCCCATCCTATATATTTTTCCTCAGCGCTTCGCGTAATTTTCCGCGATCCACGTTTTGTATTCGCCGGAAAGGATGTGATCGACCCAATCTCCATGGGATAGATACCACAACACCGTACGGCGAAGCCCTTCGTCGAACGAAACTTTGCGCTGCCAGCCGAGTTCGGTTTTGATTTTCGTGCAGTCGATCGCGTAGCGGAGATCGTGTCCGGGGCGGTCTTTTACGTGGACGATCGTCTTTTCAACGTCGGCAACATCTTTATGCAGTTCGCCCGCCGTAAGCTCGATAAGTTTTCGCAGCAGTTCGATATTTTGCAGTTCGTTTTCTCCGCCGATATTGTATTTTTGTCCGGCCTCGCCTTTTTGCAAAATGAGGTACACCGCGCGGTTATGATCTTCGACGTAAATCCAATCGCGCACGTTCGTACCCTCGCCGTATACCGGAAGCGCCTTTCCGTCTCGGATGTTCGCGATCATGAGAGGGATGAGTTTTTCGGGAAACTGATAGGGTCCGTAGTTGTTCGAGCAGTTCGAAAGCGTAAGCGGCAAACCGTACGTGTGGCTGTATGCCGACGCGATGTGATCGCTCGACGCTTTGCTCGCCGAATACGGTGAGCGCGGATCATAGGGCGTCGTTTCGGAAAAAGCCCCCGTCGCTCCGAGCGAACCGTACACTTCGTCGGTGCTTATGTGGTGAAAGAGCACGTCTTCGCGCATCGAACCGTCCGGCTTTTGCCAAAAATTGCGTGCGGCGTCGAGCAGCGTAAACGTTCCCATGACGTTCGTTTTTATAAAGGTTTCCGGCCCCAAAATGGAACGATCGACGTGGCTTTCCGCCGCAAAGTGCACGATCGTGTCGATATCGTACTGTTTTAAAATACGCTCGATTTCCGCCCTGTCGCAGATGTCGGCTTTTTCAAAAAAATAGCGTGACGAACCGTAGGCAGCTTCAATGTCGGAAAGGCTTTCAAGGTTGCCCGCATAGGAGAGACAATCGACATTGACGACGCGCCCTGCAAAACCGCTTTCGTTCCCGAGCAAAAAGCGGATAAAATTACAGCCGATAAAACCGGCGCCGCCGGTGACCATGATATTCGTTAATTTCCGAGCCATATACCGTCCTTTGAAAAATAGCGTGTATCTTTATCGAATGAGGGATGTTTTTTATCCTTTTCCGAAAGGAGCGGCGTCACGCCGGGAGCCGCACGCTCCCAATCGATCCCGATCGCCGCATCGTTCCACATGATGCCGCCTTCACCTGCGGGGTCGTAAAAGTCGGTGCATTTATACGCAAACACCGCGTCATCGCTCAGCACATAAAATCCGTGTGCGAAGCCTTTCGGAATGTAAAATTGATTTTGCTTGTCGCCGTCGAGTATCACTCCGTAATATTTTCCGAAAGTCGGAGAGTCGTTTCGTAAATCGACAGCGACATCGTACACGCTGCCCGATATGACGCGCACGAGTTTTCCCTGCGGATGTTTCGTCTGAAAATGCAAACCGCGCAAAACGCCCTTTGTCGAGCGCGACTGATTGTCCTGCACGAAGCGCGCATCGATCCCCGCGGCGGCAAAATCGCGCTCGCTGTACGATTCGAAAAAATAGCCGCGCGCATCGCCGAACACTTTCGGCACTATTTCAAACAACCCTTCAATAGAAATTCCGTCAATCGAGCATTGCTTAAACGCAAACGGCACCGCACACTCCAAAATTAATAATTAATAATTCGTATCGCATGAGGCGCATGTCCTCAAAAATACGTATATATTTTTAATCTCCCGCACCGTTCGTAGAGACCTCATCACAAGCTTGCGATGTATTCGAGGTATCGGCCGTAATCCGTTTTATAGCCGCCGGCAAGTTTTAATAAATCATCCCGCGAGATCCAGCCGTTCCGGTATGCGATCTCTTCGATGCACGACACGTACAAACCCTGCCGCTTTTCGATCGTCGCAATGAAATTGCCCGCTTCGAGCAAATCGTTGTATGTGCCGGTATCGAGCCACGCCATGCCGCGTCCGAGCAGTTCGACCGACAGAGCGGAGCGTTCGAGATACACATTGTTTACCGACGTGATTTCGATTTCTCCGCGCGCCGAAGGTTTTACGTTCGATGCGATATCGACGACGTTGTTATCGTAAAAATACAAACCCGGAACGGCGTAATTGCTTTTCGGATGAGCGGGCTTTTCTTCGATACCGATCGCCTTACCGTCTTTATCGAATTCGACGACGCCGTACGCGCTCGGATCTTTGACATAGTAACCGAAAATGACAGCTCCTCCCTTTGTGTCGACGCGTTCGACCGCGTTTGAAAGGCTGCGCGAAAAACCCTGTCCGTAAAACACATTGTCGCCGAGTACCAGCGCGACCGTATCGTTTTTAATAAAATCCTTTCCGACGATAAAGGCGTCGGCAAGCCCGCGCGGTTTATCCTGCACCGCGTAGTCGAAACGCATACCGAGCCGCTCTCCGCTCCCGAACAGCTCTTCGAAAACCGGCAGATCGCGCGGCGTTGAAATTATTAAAACTTCGCGTATTTTCGAAAGCATGAGCGCCGACAGCGGGTAATAAATCATCGGTTTATCGTACAGCGGCAAAATCTGCTTTGAAACCGCTTTCGTAATCGGATAGAGGCGCGTGCCCGACCCGCCTGCAAGAATGATGCCTTTCATAATAAAAATATATCACAAGAAAAGCAGATACGCAACGACGGTATTTTTTGACAGTATCGATCGCGTGATAAATGAGCGAGTTTGCAATGCAAACGGTTTACGCGTTAAGTTTACGTGCTATGTTTGTGTTTTCGCGGCTTTTTCTATGCTCACCTTCAGCGCATCAAGTTTTGCCTGCAATTCGGGAGAAAGAGGCTGACCTTTACGTGCGCCCTTTTTATCCGGCTCGCCGTAATGCATTTTATAACGCTTTTCCATTTTCCGCCGCTCTTCGGCGACCTGTTCGTCGTAGCTTTTGCCGCAGAGTTCCGCGCCGCTTCCTTTCAGTTTAAACGACAGCGTCGTTATGCCGAGTTCCGGCACAGCTCGCTGCAAGCCTGTCAAAATAAATTTCGAATAAATCTGCAAAATCTGGATCCAGCCCGGATGATCGGCTTCAACAAGTAAAACGCCTTTTTCAAACTGTACGGGATTCGTATGAGTGCAAAGCTGCTCGCCGTAATCGCGGCCGGAAGAATGCACTTTCGACACGACGCGCTTCCACGTGTCGATGAGTTTTCCGCTTTCCTCGAGCGTCTTTTTGTCGAGGTTCGAAAATACGCTCGTTATCATATCAGCTGCGGAAACGATATTTTGTTCACCGTTATTCATATACGCTCCCGACGATTTTATTCGCGCGGCCGATTCGATACTTCATTGCTCTGCGGAGAGCTTGTTGATCCCTCTTCCCGCATCTCGTGCCATTCCCCGTTTTCGATACCGAAAATGCGCGTCGTCGAACGTTTATAGCGTTCGTACGGCTCGCCCGGCAAAAATGTACAAAAAAGCTGATCGTAATCTGGCAAAATCGCCGTCATTTTTTGCCGCTTGTCGGGATCGAGTTCGAGCATGACGTCGTCCATCAAAAAAACCGGCTTTATTCCGGTGACCCTCGTATAATAGACGGCTTGTGCTGCCCGAAGTAAAAGCGCCGTAAGCCGCTGCTGTCCCGTCGATGCCGTCGGTATAAATTGATTTCCTCCGCGCATAAAAAGAATTCGATCGCGGTGAGGTCCGCTCATCGTCGTCTCCATCATTTTGTCGCGGTCGCGTCTTTCCGAAAGCCGCTCCCGTATTTCTTCCGGCAAGGGAAAGCGAGTACCCGCTCCGTCCGGCATCTCTTTCCACGACGGCACGTAGACGATGTGTACACCGTCTATACCCGCGACGGCTTCGTATAATTTTTCAAAAATCTGATCGAATTGAAAGACCGCCGTTTTGCGTTTTTTTTGCACTTCGAGTCCGCACTGTGCAAGCTGCGTATCGTAGACGTCGAGCATTTCGTACGAACGATCTTTTAACAATTGATTGCGGTTTTTCAAAATCTTTTTATAATTGCGCAGATCATCGATGTACAGCGTATCGAACATCGTCAGCGACTGATCGAGAAAAAAACGGCGATGCTCGGGTCCTCCGGTCGCAAAGCGCATATCGTCGTGACAAAAGAGCACGCACGGGATCGTGTTTATCAATTCCTTTCGATCCTGAACTTTCTTACCGTTTTTTTCGATTCGTTTGACACCGTCCGCACAGCGTATGTCGATTTTTTGAACATTGCCGCTTTCCTGTTTGTAGAGCGCGTGAAGCGCAAAGGCTGCTTCTCCCGTTTTTACGATTTGCGAATCGGTATACGTGCGGAACGAAGAACCGTACGCGGAATAATACAGCGCTTCGAGGATATTCGTTTTCCCCTGCCCGTTCGTACCGACAAAATAGATTTCCTTTCCGGAAAAATCGATCCTGCCGTTTTTCAAATTGCGAAAATTGTCGACTGCTAGCGATAAAAAGGGCATCAGTTGAGATTCATCGGCATGATGATGTGGAAATAATCGGCTGCCGGTTCGGCTCTCATCGTGATCGCTTTCATAGGTTCGGTAAATTCAAAAACGATATCTTCCGTACCGATCGCTTTGATAGGCTCTGCAACATAGAGATAGTTGAGCGCAATCGTCACTTCTTCGCCGTCATATCTGCACGGGATCTCTTCGACCGCCGTTCCCAAATCGGTTTCAGGTGAAATGAGCGTCAGCGTTCCCGGCGATACTTTGAACAAAAGCCGGCTCACTTTTTTGTCGATGAGGATCGTCGTGCGCCTCAGTGCCGAATCCAAATCGTTTTTATTAACTTGGAAAGAAAACTTTTGTTTTTCGGGAATGACTTTTTGATAATTCGGAAACTGTCCTTCGAGAAGCGCGGACGAAAATTCGTAATTGCCGAATCTTACATAAATCAATTTATCGACGACGGCAACCGAAACGTTTCCTTCATCGCTCGCATGCTTTAAAATACAGCTCAATATTTTTATCGGAACGATAGCCGACGGAAAATCTTTTATACCTTGTGCGATCGATTTTGCCGAATATGAAAGACGTCGGCCGTCGGTCGAAACCATAACCAATTCGTCATCTTTTTTAGTAAAGAAAACGCCCGTCATAAAATAGCGATTCACGTCTTCCGAAACGGCGAATATCGTCTGCGAAATCATCGCTTTCAAATCTTTTGCCGCGACGTCGAAAAAGGGTACATCCTGTGCCTCATTGACCGAAGGAAATTTATCGCTTGCGATGCTCTTCAGTTGAAATTTTATTTTTTTGGCAACAGGCGTAATCGTTATTTTTACATCTTCCTGTTTGAACTCGATTTCACCCTGCGGAGAAGACGCGAGGATACTCATAAACTTGTCACAGTACACCGTCGTCGATCCTTCTTCCTGCACATCGACCGGAATTTTTGTTAAAAAACCGACCGACGAATCGGTCGCCTTTATCGTAAGCGTATTGTTTTCCGCGCTGAAAAAGATATTCGATAAAATCGAAATCGCGCTTTTATTCGTAATGATTTCCTGAGCGACGGCGATTTCTTTGATCATCGCATCTCTGTCAAAAGAAAATTTCATAGTAAGCTCCTGTATCGATTATCACAAAATTATTGTTTTTTTTGCAATAAGTCGTTTTTATTAACACAATGTCGCTTCTTAAATTTATAATATATATATATAAATTTAGTCATAATAATAGTAAGGTCGGGCAAATTGTGGAAATCTCACGTATTTAATTGTATAATCGGGATTTACGCCGTATATAACTTGCTGCCCTCTGTCCACATATTATACACTTTTCCACATTGTATACCTTTTTTTGTGTTTTTTCCACAACATTATAGCACATTATTCACTTTTTGTAATCTTTGATTTCCCTCATCAAAAGTTGAATTCTTGCTTCCAGCGACGAATCGATTTTTATCTCCGACGAGATTTTATCGTATGAATGCATGACCGTCGAATGATCACGCCCGCCGAATTCGTTACCGACTTCCGTAAACGAATATTCGGTGAGCTCGCGTGCGATGTACATGGCTATTTGTCGCGGGATCACGTATTTTTGATCGCGCTTTTTGCTTTTCAAATCCGCGACTGAAATCGTATACAGATCGGCGACGACTTTTTGGATCGTTTCGATGGAAATCGTTCCGGCCGACGGACTCGAAAAAATATCGCGCAGCTGCTGTTGCGCCACTTCGATCGTAACCGGTTTTTGAATCAATTCCGCATAGCCCGTCATCTTCGTCAAAGCCGACTCCAAATCGCGCACGTTCGTTTCGATATTTTTTGCGATATAGTCGATGACGTCTTCGGGAATTTGTTTATCGAGCAATTTCAATTTATTTAATAAAATCGCACGCCGCGTTTCATACGACGGCAATTTTAAATCGATGCTGAATCCGTTCGACAAGCGGCTTTGCAGACGTTCGTTAAATACTTTCAGCTCTTTAACCGGACGGTCGCACGTAAATACGAGCTGCGAATTTTTATCGCGAAGCGCATTGAACGTGTAAAACAATTCTTCCTGTACTTTTTCCTTTCCCTGCAAAAAGTGAATATCGTCTATGAGCAGCACGTCGAGGTTTCTGTATTTTGATTTGAATTTATCCATCGCTTTTGCTTTCAAGCCGATCGACCAGATGAATTCGTTCGCAAACGATTCCGCCGAAATATAGCAGATTTTCAATTTTTCATCTCGATGAAAAAGATAATTTCCGATTGACTGCATGAGATGCGTTTTTCCGAGCCCGACACCGCCGTAAAGCAAAAGCGGATTGAACTTTTTTCCCGGATATTTTGCCGCTGCAAGCGCCGCATTGTATGCAAAGCTGTTGTCTTCTCCGGGTATAAAGGTTTCAAATGTAAAAGCTTCGTTCAGCTGCGGATGTTTTTTTTGAGATGCCGGAGAAGCGGTTTTTTCGTCGTTCTTTTTTTGCGGAGCGGTATTTTGTGCAGTTCCTTTTTCGGCAATATTTTCATTGCTTACGATGTGCTGCAGCTTGATATTTTTTTGACCCGTCAGCGATTCTATTTTTTTTGCAATTTTATCGATATTGCCTTTTTTGAGCATCGTCTGCCACAAAAATTCGGACGGAACTGACACGGTTATCGTATTGTCGGTATCTTCAATATATTGCATATTGAACCAGAGCTTGAATTCCGTTTCCTGCTGAGGACCTGCATTTTTATATTCTTCGTGAATTTGATCCATCGCATAGAACCAAACTTCGCGATAGTTATTATTGGGCATAGAAATCAATTATAAACGAAAGTTCTCATATCTGTCAATTTTTAAAACGCATTAGAATAACCGCACCGGAAAGTGTGTTCTCTAAAAAATGGCATATAATGTAAAAATTGGCTACACTCCCGGCAGCAGCCCTGCCGTTTGCGCGGGGAACTTCGCGCTTCGCGCTCGTTGCAAGTGCCGCGGCAGACCGTAATAAGAATCGGACTGCACAAACTTTTTTATCAAAAAAGTTTGCTTGCCATCGGTCTGAGCGGCTCGGCGGCAGTTCCGCTGCCTCGCGTTCCGCCTTTTTTGTTTCATTTATAAGCTTGTTTTCCGTGTACACATTTTTGCTACGGTTACTCTGTCGACTGTAACTATTATTCCATGTTATTATTTATAAAATAGATTGAGGTATAAATATGAAACGATTACAATGTATTAAAACGATTGTCGCATTTTTATGTGCCTTTGTATTGTGTGCGTCTTGTGCAAAATCGCAGGAACGAACTGTTTTGAAAAATGCTCAAAACAATGTAACATTAGGCGGTAAAACGATGAAACACGAAAAAGAAATCTACCTTGCAGGCGGCTGTTTTTGGGGCGTCGAAGCCTATTTCGAACGGCTTCCCGGCGTCGTGCTCACCGAAACGGGATACGCAAACGGAAAAACCGACAAAACTTCGTATTACGAATTATCCGAAACCGATCACGCGGAAACCGTCCGCATCGTCTACGATCCTACGACGATTACGCTGGAAGAATTACTTGCGCATTATTTCAGGATCATCGATCCGACTTCCGTCAATCGGCAGGGAAACGACAGAGGCCGCCAATACCGCACCGGCATTTACTATACCGATGCTGCGGACGAAAAAGACGTGCAGGCATTTTTGGATTTTATGCAAAAAAAATATTCCGAACCGCTCGCTATTGAAACGGGAGCGTTAAAAAATTTTATCCGCGCCGAAGACTATCATCAAAAATATCTCGATAAAAATCCCGGCGGCTATTGCCACATCGATTTGCACCTCGCGGAAAAACCGCTGTACGATGAAAGCCGTTTTGCAGTACCGACAAAAGACGCGCTCAAAAAAAAGCTTTCTCCGCTGCAATACGACGTAACGCAGCGACAAGCGACCGAACGCCCCTATACGAGCGAATACGACGCTTTCGATGAAAAAGGGATCTACGTCGACGTCGTAACGGGAAAGCCGCTTTTTTCTTCAACCGACAAATACGACGCAGGCTGCGGTTGGCCGAGTTTTACGAAACCCATAACGACCGATGCCGTCGGCTACGAAAAAGACACGAGTCTCGGCATGCTGCGCACTGAAGTGCATTCCCGAACGGGGGACTCTCATTTGGGACACGTGTTCGACGACGGGCCGGAAGATGCGGGCGGACTTCGTTACTGCATAAACGGAGCTTCTCTCAAGTTTATCCCCTATGCCGACATGGAAAAAGAAGGCTACGGTGACTACATACCCTATGTAAAATAAAAACGTCGCAAGTTTTTAATCGGACGGAGCCGGTCGGAAGAACCCGCCCTTCGCGGCTCACTCACGCTCGGCCTCCTCACTCGCCTGCGCTCGCTCCGGTGGCTGCCTGCGGCACCGCTCCGGCCGGGTGTAGGTTTTTATACTTCATCTTTTCGAATGCGACAAAAGGTATACAAGCCGACTGCGATTCCTTATGAGGACATAAAGCGCGGCGTTTATGTACGCTTTGTGATAGGAGACACTCACAAATTTTCGATTTCCGCTTCCGAGAGGCCGGTCATAAGGCGAATCTCAGAGAGCGGGTACTTGCGTTCAGCCATCAGCTTCGCCGTTTCCCGTGCTTTTTGATAAGCTCCCGCGGCAATACCGTCGCGTTGACCTTGTAAGAGTCCGTCTCTTCTGCCTTTGCGTATTCCCCGCTCAAAGCCGATCTTTTCACCCAGCTGTGAACCCTCTCTTAGTAAATCATCTTTCCAAATATTCAACGACATATACCAGCTCCTGAACTTTTCGTTCCGTTTCGCTTTTTCGACAAGCTCATCGATCCGCTGTGTAAAACCGCTCGTCGCCCGCCTCTCGCAAAGATACTCCAACAATGCGCTCAATTCAGGTTCATCTTCTTTACCGTAGGCACCCACATTATAAAACACCTTAACGCTTTTGTCATCAAGAAAAAGAGTGCCGTCCTCACTGCACACGCTGCGGAATGTATACACAGGTAAGCTTTTGCCGAAGGGATCCTGCGTACAGATAAAGATGACGTAGCTTTCTTTTAATTCGGCATAATTATGTCCGCGCAGGAGGTTATCGACATCCATAAGACTTTGATAATAGCGCGTGCGTTTGGGAAGAGAAGGTGGAATCGATGTTTGTATTTCGATATCGAAGACACGCTCCGAGTCGGAAACGTAGACGTCGAGGCGTATGCCCTTGCTTTCGTAAAACGGAGTGATCGTTTTTTGCAGAGAGGGATATTCGATTTTACCGACTTTGATATGCAAAAGGCGCTCTAATACACCCTTACATATAACTTTATTCTTCATGACCGTGCCGAACATAAAGTCATCGGTAAAGGAGAGTTCGTCGACGGGTTTATGGGTATATTCCATAGCTGCACCTTCGATTGTTGAGATAGTGCGGCAAGGAAAGCCGCTGACCTATATATCGCCCGTAAATTAACAAATTACGCGGTTTTTATGAAAATAACCGTAACTGCCCCGAACGGCGGTTCCGTAGCGCCTTCTCCAAAATTGCTTCAAAAAACTCCGAAATCGCAACATTTCTGCGATATATATTTAGTGAAGTATTATCAGGATAACCGCACCGAAAATTGTATTCCTAAAAAATAGCGTATAACATAAAAAATCGGCTGCACTCCCGGCAGCAGCCCTGCCGTCCGCCGCGGCAGACCGTAATCGGAATCGGACTGCGCAATCTCTTTTTACAAAGAGATTGCTTGCCATCGGTCTGAGCGGCTCGGCGGCAGTTCCGCTGCCTCGCGTTCCGCCTTTTTTATGTAAGTATACGCTTCTTTTCTAAGTACCCATTTCCGGTGCGGTTATCCCGGAGGTATTTTATGGCAAAGTATAATCGTCGGTATAAAGATTCCGTCTTTGTCGACTTCTTCGGCGAAGACAAAAACGCAAAGGCGAACTTTCTCGCTCTTTACAACGCATTGCATAGGACAGAGCTTGATACATCGACGGAACTCGAACCGCTGCGGCTCGAACAGGTCATGTATATGGCTTTCCGCAACGATGTCGCCTGCCTCGTCGACGGAAAAATCATCGTATTGGTTGAGCACCAATCGACTGTCAACGCGAACATGCCGTTGCGCTTTTTACAGTACGCAGCCCGTCTCTACGAACGTATCCAAAACCCTCGCGACCGTTATCTGAGACGTCTGAAAAAGATTCCGACGCCCGAATTTTACGTGTTCTATAACGGAGAAGAAGATTACTCTGAAAAAGCAACGCTCCGACTTTCCGATGCCTTTATGACGATGCCCGAAAAATCCTCTCTCGAAGTCGTTGTCAGCGTGACGAATATCAATTATAATAAGGGGAGTGAAATCTTACATACGTGTAAACCGCTGAAAGAATACACGCTGTTCGTAGATGCCGTACGAAGACACACGAAGCTCGACAGCGAAAACGGCTTTCAGAACGCGATCAAAGAGTGCATACAAAACGACATCTTACGGGAATACTTACAGCGGAAGTCAAAGGAGGTGATGAACATGTTAATTGCCGAATACGATTACGATGTGGACGTTGCCGTACAACGGGAAGAAGCGTTACAAGAAGGCGAAGCGAAAGGCCTTTCCGAAGGCTTACATCAAAAAGCGCTTGAAACGGCAAAAACCATGCTTGCTATGCACTATCCGCTTGAAGACATTTGCAAGATTACCGGTCTCACCGAAGTGGAAATCGAACAACTGTAAGATGAGCCGTCTCGCGCGGCAACAATTCGTCACATCTCCGATTCGGCGCGCTCGCCCTGAATTAATAATTAATAAAAGTTGTGAAAAGCGATTAAATATGTTATAATAATCATAAGATAGTGGAAGTGTTCGACATCGGAAGTCGTGCATCCTGCAAAAGTTTTCAGAGGAGGTTTATGATGAGTGTAAACAAGATGAACCCTGTACATCTGTATAGGGGGGGGGGAGCTCGGTAAAGCCCTTTTAAAAAAAGTACCGATAGCGGCCGGCGTTTTGCTTTTTGCCGCAGCGCTCGTTTTTACAGGCTGCTCGAACGGCAGCGATTCGGGAGGCAGCACGCCGCCCCTGCCCAAACACGCCGTAACGTTCAGCGTAGAAGGCGGCAACGGCACGATCAAAGCGGAAGTTGACGGCCGCGAAATCCACACGGGCGATACGGTGGAGCAGGGCAAAATCGTCGAGTTTACCGCAACACCGGACAATCCCGCAACGCACAACGTTGACTTTTGGACGGTAAGTCCGGGTCCCTTTGAAGAAGGAACCGGAGTAAGCGAGAGCACGAGCGCAAAGATAAAAGTAGTGCAGCCGGCAACCGTAACGGTAAAGTTTAAGCTTACAAGCGCGCCGCCGACTATGTGCACGGTCAGCTTCGGTGTAAGCGGCACGGGCGGCACGCTCAAAGCCGAAGTTGAGGGCGTCGAAATCATCTCGCCTGCGCAAGTGGAAAAAAGCAAAACCGTTGTCTTTAACGCAGAGGCCGCTCTCGGCTACGCGGTGGAAAAATGGACGAACGGCGGCAGCGACATCGCGGGAGAAACAAATGCAACGTACAGCCATACTGTAACGGCGGATGCAAACATCGCCGTGCACTTTAAAACCGCCCCCGTCGACGTGTACGTAAGCGGAAGAAGCGACGACAGAGCCTATGTGTGGATAAACGGCATAACTACGGAACTCAGAGCGGACGCACCCGGCCCCACTGTCAAGGTATATCCGCATGCGGTGCGTTCCCGGGGAAAGGACGTATACATTGCAGGTGAGGAAGTTGACAGCGGCGTTGCCAGTCCGCGCGTGTGGAAAAAAGACGGCGGCCCGCACTGGATCGGCATGAACAGCTACACTTATGCGTATGACATCGCCTTTTATAACGGAAAGACATTCGTTGCAGGCTATACGTATGACGGCACCGATAAAGGTCCAAGCATTACCGACATCAGCGACACAGGCAACCCTGCCGTAACCTTTTTATACAAACAAACCGACGCGGTAAACAGATCGAGAGCTGAAGCTTTGTGTACCGGAAGCGGCAAACTGTATGCGGCGGGTTTTAAAGAGGACAAGATTACCTACAAAACCACCATCTTTTTATGGACAAAGCCCGATGCGGGCACGGTGAGCGAACTGCCATTGGGACTGACAGGCCAGGAGACTCCTCTCGGTATGACGTACGGCCTGTGCACGGCGGGCCCTTCGGTCTATGTTGCCGCAGGAAACCTGTGGAAAGTAGACGGCACGACCGTTACCCCGATTACCGTTTCCGGAGCCAAAGGGGTCTATGCCCTGTGCGTGTGTAACGGCGCCGTCTACGCTGCAGGACAGACTACGGACGGTAAAGCTGCCGTATGGAAAATCGAAGGGACAAATGCGTCGCTTCACAAAGAACTTTCAACCGTTTACAGCGCTTCTCTTGCACTGTGCGCCGGCCGCGATGACCTGTATGCCGCAGGTTTTTATGAGGATACCGACAACAAGTACAAGCCTGTGTGGTGGCACATTGCAGCAGACCTTAGCGTTACCGAACACAAACTCGGCACCGAAAAAGGCGAAGCGCGCGGCATTTGCGTTACGGCGCAGGAATAAGGGGTGATAATTGAACACCGCCCAAACCTCCGGTTTGGGGATTCCAAAGGAGTATCCCCTTTAGCAGTGCGAGGAAGAAGGATGGGGTTATAGGGGCAGGGAGAAACCCCTGCCCTGAACGGGGGTGTCGCCCTGTCCCTATTTGATTACAAATTAACAATTGAATCGGTCGCTCTCAAGCCTGACAAAGCTCCGGCTTGGGGCGGTTTTTTTTATGAATGAGCCAAAATGTCTCGAGTTCGGCACTTCGTCCGTTGCCGGTTTTATACGCCATTTTCGTTTATCCGCTAAGCTCAAGAACGAACAGGCGCGGCAGGAATACCGCTTTATGTCGGGGTTTGAAATGGATGCCCGGGAAGAGGACATACAGCAGGGAATACAACAAGGTCTTTCCGACGGTTCCCGTCAAAAAGCTCTTGAAACGGCGAAGATACTGAAACAGCTCGGCGATTCCGTTCAAAAGATAATGCAAGCTACCGGCCTTTCCAAAGAAGAGGTGGAAGCGATTAATTAATTGGTAATTGGTTTCGATAATTACAAATTAAAATAATCGGCCGCTCTCAAGAAAGAAGCGTATAATAAAATAAAAAAGGCGAAACGCGAGGCATAGGAGACACTCACAAATCCTGCGCACTGCTCGGATTTGCTCTTTTAAGTCTGGAGTCGAAAAACGGGCAAGCCGTTTTTCTGTTATCCGTGCGGAGGCTTTCATACTTCATCCGTTCGGATGTAATAAAAAGTATGAAAGCCGACTGCAATTCCTTATAAGGACACAAAGCGCGACGTTTATGCGCGCTTTGTGATAGGAGACACTCGCGATTTCTCCGCACTGCTCGAAATCGCTCGTTCTTTACTTTTTTCCCTTTTTTTGCTATAGTGAAGTATCAATTTTTTCTATAATATATACAAATATACTGAAAATCATCAAAGGTAAAGCATGAGTCAATCACCGGAACATTATTCAGCGGGCAGCATTCAAGTTTTAAAAGGTCTCGAAGCGGTGCGCAAACGGCCGGGTATGTATATCGGTTCGACCGGTCCGCAGGGGCTTCATCATCTCGTATATGAAGTCGTAGACAACAGTATCGACGAAGCGATGGCGGGTTTTTGTGACCGGATCATCGTTGCCCTCGAAAAAGACGATATCGTACGCGTCGAAGACAACGGGCGCGGTATTCCCGTCGGTATGCACCCGACGGAGCACGTGAGCGCACTGGAACTCGTTTTAACGCGTCTGCACGCCGGCGGCAAATTCGACAAAGGCGCATACAAAGTTTCCGGCGGTCTTCACGGCGTCGGCGTCAGCTGCGTCAACGCGCTTTCCTCATGGATGGAAGCGACGATCGATTCCGACGGCAAACGCTGGTTTCAGCGGTACGAAATCGGTGTACCCAAGACGAAAGTGCAGGAAATCGGGCCGATCGACCGCCATGGCACGCAGATACGCTGGAAAGCCGACAAAACGATTTTTACCGAAACGACGACATACGATTTCGACGTCCTTGCAAAGCGCCTGCGCGAACTCGCGTTTTTGAACAGCGGCATTACGATCGTATTCCGCGACGAGCGGCTCGAAACGCCGAAAGAGGTCGTCTTTAAATTCGACGGCGGCATCCGCCAATTCGTAAACTATCTCAACGAAGGGAAAAACGTCATTCCGGCGGAACCGGCGTTTATCGAAGGCGAAGACAACGGCATTATGACCGAACTCGCGCTCCAATACAACGACGGCTATAACGAAACGATTTACACTTACGTCAACGATATCAATACGGTCGAAGGCGGAACACACCTCGACGGCTTTAAAATCGCGCTGACTTTCGTACTCAATAAATTTTTGGAAGCGAATCAAAAACTTTCCAAAAAGATGGACGAAAAGCTCACCGGCGAAGACGTCCGCGCGGGCATCACCGCCGTTTTGTCGCTTAAAGTGCCCGAACCGCAGTTTGAAGGGCAGACGAAAACGAAGCTCGGCAACAGTGAAGTGCGCACGATCGTCGATTCCCTCATCAAAGAAAAATTGACGCTCTTTTTCGAACAGCATCCGCAGGATTTGGAAAAGATCCTCGAAAAAGCGGTCGGTGAAGCGAGCGCGCGGATCGCGGCTCGGCGGGCAAAAGAAGCGACGAGGCGTAAAAGCGGTCTCGACAGTTTCGGTCTTCCGGGCAAACTTTCCGATTGTTCGTCGAAAGATCCCGCCGAATGCGAAGTGTACATCGTTGAGGGCGATTCTGCAGGCGGTTCGGCCAAAAAAGGCCGCGATTCGAAGCGGCAGGCCATCCTTCCGCTGTGGGGCAAAATGCTCAACGTCGAAAAGACGCGGATCGATAAAGTGATCAACAACGACAAACTCGAACCGGTTATCGCGTCTTTGGGCGCCGGGATCGGTAAAGATTTCGACATATCGAAGCTCCGCTATCACAAGATAATCATCATGGCCGATGCCGATGTCGACGGTTCGCATATCCGCACGCTGCTGTTGACGTTCTTTTTCCGCTATATGCCGCAGATCATCGAAGACGGTTATGTGTATCTTGCGATGCCGCCGCTGTACAAAGTGAGCTGGAATAAAAAAGAATGGTACGTATACGACGACAACGAAAAAGCCGAAGTTTTGAAGCAGCTCGGCGACAATGCGGCAAAGGCTTCCGTTCAGCGCTACAAAGGTCTCGGCGAAATGGACGGTACGCAGCTGTGGGAAACGACGATGGATCCCGCGAGGCGTAAAATGAAGCGCGTGACGATTCCCGATGTCGTCGCCGCCGACAAAATGTTCAGCGTGTGCATGGGAGAAGCGGTTGAACCGCGCCGCAAGTTTATCGAAGAAAACGCCGTTTACGCCAATTTGGACGTTTGACGTTTTGCGCTTGTTATCCGCCGGCTCGATCGCTCGCAGCTCGTGCTTTCGGCGGCAAAACGCAAGCATAATGACCCGATAAAATCAATAAGGATTGCAATTATGGAAGAGATACAAACACCGGAAGGCGGTACGCTGATACCGATTCCTATCGATGCGGAAGTCAAACAGGCGTATATCGATTATTCGATGTCGGTCATCACGAGCCGTGCGCTCCCCGACGTCCGCGACGGATTAAAACCCGTTCACCGCCGCATATTGTACGCGATGGACGAACTTGGTCTTCGAAGCAGCGGTGCGACGAGAAAGTGCGCGAAAATCGTCGGAGACGTGCTCGGTAAATTCCACCCGCACGGAGATGCTTCCGTCTACGACGCGATCGTTCACTTGGGTCAGGATTTTTATCTGCGCTATCCGGTGATCACGCCGCAGGGAAACTTCGGTACGATTGCCGGAGACCCCGCTGCCGCATACCGCTATACCGAAGCGAAGATGGCAAAGCTTGCCGAAGAGATGGTCGCGGATATAGACAAAGATACGGTCGATTTTGTTCCGAACTTCGACGAAACGGCA
The DNA here is from genome assembly GCF_016901105.1 of Treponema sp. Marseille-Q4523. Lineage (NCBI taxonomy): Bacteria > Pseudomonadati > Spirochaetota > Spirochaetia > Treponematales > Treponemataceae > Treponema > Treponema sp. Marseille-Q4523. The sequence goes on from NZ_JAFEVM010000018.1 coordinate 42,032, forward strand.
AAAGAGCCGACCGTCCTCCCGTCGAAACTGCCGTATCTGCTCGTAAACGGTGCGTCCGGCATCGCAGTCGGTATGGCGACGAATATGCCGCCGCACAATCTCCGTGAAATCGCGTCGGCCGTATCGGCCTATATCGACAATCCCGACATAACGATAGAAGAATTGAGCAAAATCGTGCGCGGTCCCGATTTTCCGACCGGCGGCATTATTTTCGGGAGAGGCGGCATCAAACAGGCGTATAAAACGGGCCGCGGCAAAATAATCGTACGCGGCCGGTTCAATATCGAAACGGCAAAAGGCGGCCGAGAGTCGATTATCTTTACGGAAGTGCCCTACGGTGTAAATACGAAAGTGCTGTGCGAACGCATCGGCGAACTCGCGCGCAACAAAGATATCGACGGCATAACCGGCATAAACGACGAAAGTTCCGACCGCACCGGTATGAGGATCGTTATCGATTTGAAGCGGGGCGCGATTACGAAAATCGTATTGAATCAGCTGTTTACGAAGACGGCGCTTCAATCGAATTTCGGCGTCATCAACCTCGCGCTCGTCGGCGGGCGGCCGCAGATCCTCACGCTCAAGCAGCTTGTACAGCACTTTGTCGAACACCGCGATCAGGTCGTCACGCGCCGTACGCAGTTCGAACTCAACAAAGCGCTCGCGCGCGAGCATATTTTGCAGGCGCTTATCGTTGCGATAAACAATATCGACGAAGTGATCAAAATAATCCGCGCGAGCCGCGACACCGAAGAAGCGAAAAACAATCTCAAAAAGCGTTTCGATTTCGATGACGTGCAGGCGCAGGCGATCGTCGATATGCAGCTGAAACGCCTCACACACCTCGAAATCGACGATTTGAAAAAAGAGCTTGCGGAACTTGAAGCGCTTATCGCACACTTACGCGATCTCCTTGCGCATCACGAAAAGCTGCTCGCGCTTGTCAAAACGGAAACGAATGAACTTGCCGAAAAATACGGCGACGACCGCCGCACCGATATCGTTGCGGATGAAATCGAAGAGATCAACGTCGAAGACATGATCAAACAGGAAGACGTCGTTATCCTCGTTTCAAAGCTCGGCTATATCAAGCGGCTTGCCGCGACGCAGTACAAAAGTCAGGGGAGAGGCGGCAAGGGCAGCTTCAGCGCAAACCTCGTCGAAGACGATTACATCAATCAGATTTTTATCGCATCGACGCACGACTGCATCATGTTTATTACGAACGAAGGAAAAGCGTATTGGATAAAAGTCCACGAAATTCCCGAAGCGTCGAAGATGAGCCGCGGTTCGCACATCAAAAGCCTGCTCGCCGTTTCCGCCGATGAAGAGATTACGACGACGGTGACGGTAAAAGAATTCAGCGGAGATAATTACGTGCTCATGGCGACGACGAACGGCGTTGTCAAAAAAACCGCACTCAGCGATTTTGCAAACGCAAAGACGAAGGGCGTTATTGCGATCAAACTCGACGGCGGCGACAAGCTCGTCAGTGCGATTTTGACCGCCGGCAAAAACGACGTATTTTTCGTTTCACGCAGAGGCAAAGCGCTCCGCATATCGGAAGACGACGTGCGGCCGATGGGGCGGGCAAGCCGCGGAACGCGCGGTATGAAACTTGCCGAAGGAGACGAAATCGCGGCGGCCGTGCGGGCGGAAGCGGGTAAAAGCATCATGCTCGTTACCGAAAAAGGTTTCGGCAAACGCATCGATTCCGAAGATTTCAAATCGCACGGACGCGGTACCGGCGGCCAGCGGTGCTACGGCAATACGGAAGAGCGCGGCGAAATAATCGGCGCCCTTGCCGTCGCCGACGGAGATGAAGTGTTGTGTATCACGAGCCAAGGGAAAACGCTCCGTGTTGCGGCAGGCGATATCAAAGAGCAGGGCACTGCTTCGACGGGGGTTTCCGTCGTCAAAGTCGACGCACCCGATTATCTGGTCGGCATCGACCGCGTAGCCGATGAAGAAGCGGATAAAGACGATACAAAAAACACGTAGTCGTATGTATTTTGTTATAATACAAAGAAATAGACGGTTTTGTCGGAGTCGATTTTTTTAAGAAATTTCGTATTTTTTTTAAGAATATGCTGACAAAAATGCAGCATTGTCGTATAATGGGACAATACGGGACAACCGATGTTGCGCATTTTATACGGTTGCGGGTGGTCATCAGGCAGGAGCCGGATCGCGGAAAGCGGTCCGGCTCTCTTTTTTTTGTTTAAGGGTTTTTGGTATTGCCGATAAAGCCGACGCTTTCCGCGAATTCAAAATACAGCGCAAACCTGTGAACTAGGGATGACCATAATACTTGCAGGGTTTTCAACAATGGGCATAACTTGTGGAAAAACCTTGCCTGCCGCTTGATGTTTCACGTGAAACATTAATTGTTCTTTATGCGGTAGCGGCAGTTATGAGCGACTGTCACTGAGTGTTTCACGTGAAACATTATTTGTGCTATAAGGCTGTTGTGGGACGGATAAAATGTATTAGTAGTGATGCCTGTCGACCGTCGGAGATTCAGATCGGTATTCGGCCGATATGTTTCACGTGAAACAATTGAGAAAGCAAACACGATAATACAAAGTTAGGGGTGAATATAAGGTCGAAAGTTTTTAAAATACGGCGGACGGTACAACGCTTTCGGCAGGTACAGGGCAGGATAATTTTATAAAAGAGGAATGGTTATTTTCGGCGTGCGGCGAAGCTTTCCTGAATTTTCCTCGTACTTATCAAATGTTTCACGTGAAACAAAAAACTTATCCACAAGCTTTCAACAATGTGGATAACTAACGAACGGTTGTTTGTATATCTATGACAATCGTTTGTTTAATATGTTGTGTTTTTTTATTACGATGGTATATAATTGCTGGCGATGAGGAATGAAATGAAAAAAATTATTTTTTTTGCACTTTGTATTGTATTATTCGGTATCGGCACCGCTTCGGCGGACAATACCGTTATCATTGTCGCCGATGACATCGACGTGTTCTATTGGGATAGGACTTACAATTCTTTTCTTGCGTATTACGAGTATAAAGCCGATGCGGATTATAAAATCGGTGAAATCAACGATGCGTTGTGGCATTACGAAGCTATTTCGTATTTTTATCCCACGTATTACAAAGGATGGTGGGGAATCATCCGCTGCTATTCGAAAAATTTTACCGATTTCGATTTTGAAGATTCGGAAACGTACGCGGCAAAATTAAAAAAATGCGAAGCAACCGAAGAATCGAAGGCCGTATTAAAAGCTTTCGATAAACAATGGCCGGACGTATTGAAAAAGCGAAAAGAACGGGAAGCTGAAATTGCACGTAAGCGCGCGGATAATTTTTATAATATGAAATTTATCCGCAGCAACGGAGTGCTTACGCAATACAACGGCTCGGATGAGACTGTTGTACTTCCCGACGACGTTACGACGATCGGTGACGGAGCATTCAGACAAAGCGGTATCAAATCGATTGTTTTTCCGAAAAATATAAAGGAGATCGGGAAAAACGCTTTTGCAAACTGCGCTGCGCTTCAAACGGTAGTCATTCCCAAAACGGTTGAAAAGATCGGAACCGGTGCTTTTCGGCAGTGCGGCAATCTTGTTTCCGTTACGGTACGGACCCGCATCGACGAATTGCCCGACAATATTTTTCAAGGGTGCTCAAAATTAAAACAAGTGACGCTTGCGGAAGGAATAAAAAAAATCGGCAAATCGTTTGTCGGCTGTGATTCTCTCGAATCCGTATTGATTCCGAAAAGCGTTATTCGTATAGAGGATTTCGCTTTTTCATCGTGTTCAAATCTGAAAAATATTGTGCTTTTGAACAGAAAAGTAGAAATCGGGAAACGGGCTTTTTACGGAACGTCCGTAATAAATAAACGGGAACTTGCCGAAGCATACGGAGATGCCGTTTTTTATTGATTTCGCTGTCTTACGGAAGGGCTGACGATGCTTTCTTTTTCGATAGGCGATACTATATGTATCATATCGTTTATACCCAGTATGATCGGATTGCTTTTGGTGCTTATCGGTTTGATCCTATTGCTTGTCCGAGCTGTCCGCAAAAAAATAAGCGGGGTGCAAAGACCCAAAAAGAAAGCTGTAAAATGTATTGTGATCGGCATAATTTTTGTAATGCCTCTTTTTATCGGGATAATCTACGATGAAAATATTCAGCCCGTCGTCGATGCGGTAGTATTCAAATCGACTCGAGGACCGCTGCTTCCGGCAATAGAGCGGATAGATAAATCCCGCGTTGCCCGTCTCCTTGAAAAAGGCGCGGCCGTCAATTATGTGTCATGGGACGGTGCGACTCCTTTGACGGCCGCATGCGTCATAGCGCGGCGGCGTGACAAGCTGACGAAAAAGCAGCTCGACGATATAATGGAAATCATAAGGCTTTTGATACGCTTCGGCGCAGATATGGAATTGCGTCCTGACGAAAAAATCGGAAGAGGTCACGCAACCCCTTCTCCGAAAAGCATCAGGTACATCGATCGCGCCGTTCAATCGCGCCTCGACAGTCACACAACCCCCTTACAAGGAAGCATCAGGTACGGCAATAATGATGCGCTCGTAGAGCTGCTGTTGGAATCGGGTGCCGATCCGAATAACGGACGTACTAATAGTCCGTTATCGATCGCCGTATATTACAATATGGAATACGCAGAGATGCTCGTCCGGTACGGGGCGGATGTCGAGCGAGCTCTTTTTTACGTTTGCAAAGATTCCCATTCTTACAATGAATTGTATATCGACGATTTGCCGCGTGTTATATGGTATTTATGTGTCCGTTTCAATGCCGATAAAAATGCTATGGACGCAGAAGGAAACCGTCCGTACGACATAGTAAAAAAGCAGTATCTTGAAGATGAAAACGCTTTTCCCGAAAAACTCAAGCAATGTAACGACGAGGGTGAACGTCAGAAGCTGCAGGAGAAGTTTGAAGAAAAACGGAAAATCTACGAAAAAACGCTTGCGCTGTTACAGTAAACGTTTTTCTATATTTCCCAGCGGTGCTTTTCCAGATCGACGCAGGTGTCGTTTTTGAACGCAACGCCTTCGGCCAGCAGGCGATTTTTTTGCTCGGGAAAATTCGGCGCGATGCGGCCCGAATGATTGACGACCCGATGGCACGGATAGTCGCCGTAATTTTCGGCGCGGCTCAGCACTTTTCCCACAAGACGCGCGTTTTTGTCCCTGCCGATGAGGCGTGCGATTTGCCCGTAGCTTGCGACCTTGCCTTCGGGGATTTCTTCGACTGCCGAAAGGATTTCGTATATCAAATCTTCCGTTACGATTTTCCGCATGGCGAATGTTCCGAAAGCGCTTTTAATAATCGTTCGACCTGCTCGTCCGTCGTTGCCCAGCTTGTCGCAATGCGGGCGACGGTGTGCGCTTCGTCCGCTTTTTCCCAAAAAGAAAGACCGATTTTTTCAGAAAGCAGGGCGTAATCTTCGTTTTTCAAAACGATAAAAATTTGATTTGTCGGGGAGGCGAAATACTGCCGGAAACCGTGGGTATCGAGGAATGAGCGAATTTTGTCTGCAGCGCGAATCGCGTTGCTTCCGATACGGAAGTATAAATCGTCTTCAAAAAGCGTTTCAAATTGAACGCCCAAAAGCCTGCCTTTTGCAAGCAGCGCGCCGTGCCGTTTTATCGTCGTTATAAAATGAGGCAAACGGTTTTTATCGGGAATGATGAGCGCTTCGCCGAAAAGAGCGCCGCATTTTGTCCCGCCTATGTAAAAAGCGTCCGAAACGGCCGCAAGGTCGGAAAGCGTTACGTCGTTTTTCGGGGAGGCGAGCGCATAAGCAAGCCGCGCCCCGTCGATGTAAAACGCAAGCGCATATTCGCGGCATAGGGCGGCAATTTCGGCAAGTTCCTTTTTCGAATAAAGCGTGCCGCATTCGGTCGGCTGGGAGATATAGACCATGCCGGGCTGAACCGCGTGCGCTCTGTTTTCATCGGCATAAAAATCGCGCAGATACCGCTTGAGCGTTTCGGCCGAAAGCTTTCCCGCCTCTCCTGCGAGCGTGAGCACTTTGTGGCCGCCCGCTTCGATCGCGCCCGCTTCATGTACGGCGATGTGTCCCGTGTCAGCCGCGATGACTCCTTCGTACGGGCGCAAAAAAGCGTCGATGACCGCCGCATTCGTCTGCGTTCCGCCGACAAAAAAATGAACGGCGGCATTCGGACAGTCTGCGGCCGTTCGAATAAGATTCCGTGCGCGTTCGCAGTGTTCGTCCGTTCCGTAGCCGGAAGTTTGCTCCGTATTCGTTTCCGCAAGGCGCTGCAAAATTGTCGGATGAGCGCCTTCCAAATAGTCCGACGCGAAGTTCGGTTTGGTTTCTGTTTGCATAGTGCGTGTATTATATCATAAAAACTTTGCAAGAGCGCGGGCGGTGTTGACGTTGCGTATCGTCATATCTTTAAAAAAATCCCGCCGCGCAACGCGCGGCGGGTGTTCTCTGAAAACTTTACTCATACGGCACTGTCTGTGTACCGTGGGATGTGTTCGTGCCGTATTTTTCGTTCACCCTTCGTCAGTCGGCAGTGATAGCTATGCGTTTGGGTGCGGAAAGCGCTTTACGCGGTATGGCTACCGAGAGCACTCCGTTTTTAAAGGACGCGGCAACCTGTTCGCCGTTGACATCGTCGGGGAGCGTAAAGCGGCGGCTGAACTCGCTGACGCGGCGTTCGCGGATGAGCCATTTGCTTTCATCTTTTTTCGCGTTTTTATTCTGCTCTTCTTTTTTCTCTTCGTGATGCGAAGAGATGGTCAAAACGTTGTGATCGAGTTCGACGTTTACGTCCTTTTCGGTCATGCCGGGCAAATCCATTTCAAGCATGTACGCGTCTTTCGTTTCTTTTACGTCGACTTTCGGCACGTTGAAAGAAGTACCGAAATTGAAATCGCCCATCGTGTCGTTCAGCGCATGATTAAAAAAGCTGTTGAAAAGTGCCAATTCGTTCATATCAAACCTCCATAAAAACTTTTGCAGAAAGTTGCAACTTTCGAAAAAGTTTTTAGCCGTGCGCAAATGCGCACACGTTCAATAATCGAGTTTGCAAATACGGTGTATTGTACTCGTACGATTTTTATCGGAACGATATATATACACGTTTTCTGCAAACATCCAGCAAACTCGAGATAAGAACGCTGCGATTTCGAGCAATGCACAGAAATCGCGAGTGTCTCCGATAAAAGAAAAACGCTTCAGCGTTTTTCGGCTTTAGACTCCAGCGACGGCGATATTTCAGACGACGCTTTTTATCGTACCTCCAAATGTTTTTGTAATTCACGGAAGCCGCTTTGTAGAGCCGTTTCCGAGCAGTCTGCGATCCTTTCGATTCCGCAGCTCTCACTTATCTTTATAGCAATTTTTATGCCAACTGCCTAAAAAAAGGTAAAAGCAGTAAAAAACGCCGATTTTATCACGTTTGCGGCGATTTTATCTCGGATGAGGCGGTAATAATCGATGAAAACGGTGTTTTTTTGTCGGAAATTTTGCATCGGAACGGGCGCTTTACGTTTTGCGTGCGATAAGCGGTGCCGAATTTTTTACGAATGAGGAAAAAATCTGTCAAAAATATACATATTGAATCGTTTTGGCGCACCTATATGTGTCAAAAATACGCATCTCGATGTGTCTGTTAGGAGCGATTGTGAGTATGCGTATCCTTAATCAGCAATTTCCGTTTCCACTGCTGCGCGATACGACCTACGCCGCCGTGGAGCCGTGCCGAAGGCAGCGACCGGAGCGGAGCGAGGACGCCGCGCGTGAGCAAGCGGCGGAAGGGCGGCCGGCAAAAAGGTTTCGTCCCGATTAAAAGAAAGAGCCGAAGTGGCGCGATCGGGCTTTGCTGCGGGAAAACTTAAAATACGGGAAAAAACCGGGCGCGGGAAATATTTTCTGCGCGTTTTATAAAGCGGTGTTATACTGATAATGGTATGGCAAAAAAACTGAAAAAAGACCGTGAAGAAAAAGTAAAAGTTTTTCGCATTCTCAAAATCGACGAAATCATCCGCAGCGGGAAATTTCCGAACGCATCGTATCTGTGTAAAAAGTTTGAAGTGTCGCGCAGTACGATTATGCGCGATATGGATTTTTTACGCGACCGGTACAACGCTCCGCTTGAATACGATGAGGAAAAGCGCGGTTATTATTATACCGATCCGACGTTTTTTATAAAGAGCGTCATGCTTTCCGAAGGCGATCTGTTTGCGGTATCGGCGGTTATTCCGCTCTTGGAGCAATACCGAAATACGCCGCTCGAATCGTCCATGAAAAATATTTTCGATACGATTATAAATCTCATGCCCGAAGAAGTTTCCGTCGATTCGTTTTTTTTGTCGGGCGATTTAAGCTTTATAAGCGATCCGCTGCCGCAGATAGACAACGGCGTTTTTTATGCGGTTTTCGAAAGTTTGAAAATGCAGCGTACGCTCGAATTCGAATACAAATCGCTCGGAGATAAAACGTATTGCGTGCGGCTCGCCCAGCCCTATCACGTGATCTGCCAAAAAGGGAACTGGTATATGCTCGCTTATTGTTTGAAACACAAAAAGTGCAGGATATTCGCATTTTCGCGGATGAAAAATCCGAAAACGACGGAAGAGCGTTTTGAGCGCCCGAAAGATTTTGATCCGAAAAAATACTTCGACAGCGAATTCGGCGTTTGGAATACCGCCGGCGCTCCGGTAAAGATAGAGCTTTTGTTCGACGAAAAGATAAACACGTATATTTTGGAGCGGAGCTGGCACCCGACGCAGCGCCTTCGGCACAATAAAGACGGCAGCGTATATCTTTCATTTAAAACGAATCAACTGCCGGAAGCGCTTCATTGGGTTATGAGCTTCGGGAGCGCCGTTACCGTGCTCAATCCGCCGGAACTTATCGAAGCGGTAAAAGCGGAAGTTCGGAAGATGGGTAAATTGTATTGGGCATCTCGAAAAACTCACCTTTAGCGACTTTTTCGAGATGCTGACGAGTTGTAACTCGCTGTATTATCGCGAGTTACAACATCGCATTTTCAAAGTTACCTCGAAAAACTGCAGTTTTTCGAGGTTCCCTATTGACGGAACGGAGCAAGTGCGTAAACGCGCCGCCCGCGATTTTTTAGTTTTTTACCGGTTTTGATCAAATCAAAAAAATAATAAAACGGCTCATCTGTATCATTTGTTGACACACCCCCTGTTGTATACTTTCTTTGTAAAACTCTTACAGCACTGTTACGGCAATGATCGTGCCGTAGCGATTCGGCACGTTTATCGAACTGTGCGCAAGGTGCGCACGAATTGTCCGGCTCTTAAATCCGAAGATTTACTCGCCGTGCAATTTTATCGGAGGTTTGTATGACGGAACAACAGATGAAAAATCGAAAGATGCTTCAGGACGGAGCGGCTTTCACGGCGCTGGAATGTCTGGATGAGTCGGGCGGAAACATGGACTATGCTTGGGAAAGTATTCAAGGCTATTGTCTTACTTATGCGGAAAATACGTATATCATTCACGAAGCGAAAAGAGCCTATAAACAGGTGCTTAGAATGCGGGAAGAGGAAGAACGGCTCAGAAGAGAAGCCGAAGCAGCTTCATGGGGAGGACTCATCGGTGAGTTGATTGCTTTGGGCAGTGTTATTCTGTTTTTTTCATGGGTTTGGAGATCTTGTACTTCCGCATTGGGCTTTTGAAAAGGCTGCGTATCATTGCCAACGGCAGGCGGAATCGAGTATTCATAGGGATTGTAATCAACGATCGGAGGTTTGTATGACGGAACTGAAAAATCGAAACGATGCGGATGTCATCGTTCGGGCGGCAGGAAAAACGGATCCCCTTTGTTGGGGCTTTAATCGGACGCGGACGGGGCAGCTTGATTTTTGCGGAAAGCTTGAAGGCATTGCGGACGGACTGCTTGATGCGAGACAGACGCTCGACGGGAGTCCGTATTTTTCGAGCGCATGGTATACGTATGCGGACGAAGCGCTTTGCAGGGACATCCGCGTGTATCTTAAACCCGATTTTGAAATCGCGGATGCCGATACGTTTGCATTTTTGACCCACGTCGGCGCGCTTTTGCTTGCGGTCGAAAGCGGCGACTCTTTGCTTGCCGCGGAACTGCTTGCACGCCGGACGGCTTTGTTTATGAAGTTTCCGCAGCTTACGTTCTTTATCGTAAAACCGGTTGCGGCGGAAGCGCTTTTTGCGTGGCTATACGGGCGCACGCACAGCGATACGGCCGCCTTTACCGCGCTGTACAAAACGAATGCGTTGCTCGGTGCAGGCAAAACGGATACGGGGTTTTTGCTGTATTGCGCGGCAAAAGATGTTTTAAAACCGGATGTCGCAAACGAAACGCCCGAGCAGATGTTTATACGGTATTTTAAAAATCGCAAAGCGGTGTTTACGATCGGCATCGTCGGGACGAACTTTTACGGCTGGAACGACGGATCGGATTTTCTCGACGATGCGCTTTCCGAAAAAATCGGCGACGATATTTTAGGAGGCACGCAAAAAGTGCGCGACGCAAAGAAAAAGCTCTATGCTTCGCTCCGTGTGAGCGTACAAGCCGAACCGTACAATCCGCATGATGCCAATGCGATTTCCGTTTCGGCGGAAGATGTTTGCGCGAAAGTCTTGGGCAATGCGGGGTTGCAGCGTGCCGGGTACATCCGTGCGACCGGGGCTGCGATCCTTCGCGCCGCCAAGCCGGATACGTTCCGTTTTAACGCACGCCTTGCACGTATCGGCGATATGCAAAACGGGCGCGACGGTATCGTTGTGCGGGTGGAAGTGTGAAGAGGGGGAAATGAAATTTTCCGGAATCGACTTTTTAGAGGCAGCATTGAAAATGCCGGAACGATTTCGAACAGCGGTCGTTGACGGCTTTCCGAAAACTTGTGTACACCTCCGCTCTTGCGTGAGGGATTGGAGGCGCGGCGGAGCCGTTCCGAAGCGAGCGATGTGCGAGCGGAGGAATGGAGCGGCAGCGCAACGCCGGAAAGCCCGACCCGAGCGGAGCGAGGGGCACGCCCGAAAGACTGTTTTTCCGATATCGCTTTACGACCTCCCTTTTACGACCGATTTTTTGAATATTGCACTGTGTACGAAAATTTGTTATATTTTTATTAATTGAAAAGCCGGATCTATAATTATGCGCACATGCGCAAGAGGAGCGTGTATGAAATCTAAAAAAGCTATCGGCATTGCGATCGGTATGTTTGTCATTGCTGCGACGGCGGCGATCGCGATGAGTGCCAAAGGCAAGTCAAAGGGAAAATTCGTCGACGGCGAATGGCCGGGAAAAGGTGAAGGACGCAACGGACCGATCGAATTGATCCTGTCCGTAAAGGGCGGCAAAATCACCGGTGCAAAGGTGACGAAAGAATCGGAAACCGGTTTTGCACAGCCTGCGGAACAATTCGTTATCGATCAGGCGGTTGCGAAGCAGTCGGTCGAAGGGCTCGATACCATGTCGGGTGCGACGATCACGTCGAACGCGACGATCGCGGCGCTGCAGGCTGCGATCAAAGCGTCGAAGGGTGAAACGACGACTGCCGCAAAAGCGACGGATACGTCGTGCGATATCGTCATTATCGGTGCAGGCGGCGCAGGCCTTACGGCGGCAACGGAAGCGGCGCACCGCGGTGCAAAAGTTATCGTTCTTGAAAAGATGGGTATCGTCGGCGGCAATACGAACAGCGCGACCGGCGGTTTGAATGCCGCGTATACGAAAGAGCAGGAGAAGCTCGGCATTAAAGATTCGAAAGAGCAGTTTTTCGAAGATACGATGAAGGGCGGAAAAAATCTCAACGACCCCGCGCTCGTTCACACGCTCGTGGACAACTCGGCTGCGATCGTAGAGTGGCTGCAGTCGGATATCGTCGGTGCGGATCTGAGCGACGTCGGTCTTTTCGGCGGCGCGACGAACAAACGCATTCACCGTCCGCAGGGAGGAGCTGCGATCGGCGCTCACCTCGTTCCGCTTTTATACGCTGCGGCGCAAAAGCAGGGCGCGGATGTCCGCCTCAACAATAAAGTGACCGACATCTTTGCGGAAAACGGAAAACCCGCAGGTGTTACCGTTACGTCTCCGAACGGCGATTATAAAATCAAAGCGAAAGCGATCATCATCGCGACCGGCGGTTTCGGTGCGAATTCCGACATGGTCGTAAAATACAATCCGAAGCTTGCGGGATTCGGCACGACGAATCATCCGGGCGCAACGGGCGACGCGTTCGAATGGATCAAAAAATTCGACGGCGCGCTTACACAGATGGAGCAGATCCAAACGCATCCGACGGTCGTTCCCGGCAAGGGCATCATGATCACCGAAGCGGTGCGCGGCAACGGGGCGATCCTCGTAAGCCGAACGGGCAAGCGTTTTATCAACGAAATGGAAACGCGCGATGTCGTGTCAGCCGCGATTTTAAAAGAGCCGAACAAAACGGCTTTTCTCGTCTTCGATCAGGATGTGCGCGCTTCTCTGAAAGCGATCGAAGGCTATGCGAAAAAAGGTTTGCTGACCGAAGCCGCAACGCCCGCAGAACTTGCGCAAAAGCTCGGCATACCTGCTGCGGAATTTGAAAAGACGCTGAAAACCTATGCCGATTATGTGCACAACAAAAAAGACGCCGACTTCAACCGCAACCCGAACGGCTTGGAGCGCGATCTGACGAAGGGACCGTACTACGCGATCGAAATCGGACCTGCCGTACACCACACGATGGGCGGCATCAAAATCGATACGAAGACGGAAGTGCTCAACACGAAAGGTCAGGCGATTCCCGGTCTCTTTGCGGCGGGAGAAGTGACCGGCGGCGTTCACGGTGCAAACCGTTTGGGCGGCAACGCGGTCGCGGATATCGAAGTGTTCGGCAAAATCGCCGGAGACGCGGCCTGCGATTATATTAAAAAATAAACGCGCGTATATCGCGATTTAAAACATCGCTCGGTAAAAGGCGTGCGGCGGGTGTTCTTCCGTTTGCGCGCCTGCCGATACGAAAATTAATAAAACCGAAATCGACGGTCGGCACGATTCGTGCATCGGCGCGGTTTCGGTTTTTTTGTTTATAAAGACGAATTGATTTTGCGGCGGTATAATTGTATATTATATAATATGGACAGCGTATTTTCTTCACGTCTTGCACGGATCGAAACCTTTCTCGAAAACGCGCTCGCATCGGATGCGGCGTGGAAGCTCGTCTCTTTCGGTGCGTTTTCAAATGATGTGCGGGATACACATATCGCTTGCCTCACTGAGCCGTGCAAAAGCCTCATCAAGCTCGGAGGAAAACGCTGGCGACCGCTTTTACTCGTGCTGTGTGCCGAAAACGCGCGCTCTTTTTACGGCAGCCGCGCTATTCTCACCGAAGACGAAACGTATTCGCTTGCGCCGCTTGTCGAATTCGTGCATACGGCGAGTCTCATCCACGACGATATCGAAGACTCGTCCGACACGCGGCGCGGAAAACCTGCGGCTTACATCACATACGGTGTCGATGCTGCGCTCAATGCGGCATCCTGGCTTTATTTCGAAGCGAGCGTGTGTATCGATCGCCTTGCCGCTTCTCCCGAAGTAAAGGCGCAACTCTACGCGCTTTATGCGAACGAAGTACGCCGCCTCCACCTCGGGCAGGCAGCGGATATTCTGTGGCACAAAAATCGGGAGCTCTTTCCGTCGGTCGAAGAGTATTCGGCGATGGTGCAAAACAAAACCGGAACGCTCGCGTCTCTCGCGGCGAAAATCGGTACGCTTGCAGGCGGCGGCACGGACGAAGAGATCGAACGCGCCGGAAAGACGGCCGCCGAAATCGGAGAGGCCTTTCAAATACTTGACGACGTGCAAAATCTCACGACGGGAAACCCCGGCAAAAAACGCGGCGACGATATCGTCGAAGGGAAAAAAAGTCTGCCGGTGCTGCTGCACATAGAATCGCACCCCGAAGACAAAGCGCGCATCGCACGATTTTTTGCCGAAGCACACGACGGCGGCATCGATTCGTCGGCAGTTGAAGCGTGTATTTCGCTCATCGAACGAAGCGGTGCCGTCGAAAAAGCGTTTGAAAAAGGAAAGACACTCGTCCGCGAAAAGAGCGCCGAACTTGCCGCGCTTTACGGCGCATCCAGCGAAACCGAAACGCCGCAGCTGATCATCGATTTATTCGCTTCAATGATAACAAAACAGGAAGCGGATTATGTACGGGAGAAAGTGCATGCTTAATGAAACGGCGGAAAAGCTCAACAATCAGGCGATCATCCTCGCTTCGCACGGAGACTACACCGAAGCGATCGCATGCTTTGTCCGCGCCCTTACGATAGAAAACGACAATTCGCTTTTGTGGTTCAATCTCGGTATTACCTACCGCGATGCGGGCAATTTGATATATTCGCGCGGTGCGCTCACAAAAGCTTATGCGCAAAACTGCACCGATGAAGAGATCGTCGAAGCGCTTTCGCTTGTGTGTTTCGGACTCGGCGATTTTGCCGCTGCGCTCTATTATTGCGAAGAGGGGCTTGCGTATAATCCGGAAAATCCGCACCTTTGGAACACGCTCGGCGTCATCTACTTCAACCGGCAAATGCTTACTGCAGCCTGCGATTCGTTCGAACACGCGGTTTCGCTTAATCCCTATTATTACGACGCGCTTTTCAATCTCCGCGACACGTATAAAGAACTCGGAAACGAAAAAGGCGAACGGGAATGTTCGAGGCGGATGAAAGAGATCGAAAAACACGGAGCGCCGAAATGAATACACAGTACATCGTCACTTCAGCCGATTCGAATACCGTTACCGTAACGCCTGCGGAAAACGGCAGCGCGTGCGCAACCTGCCACGCAAACTGTAAATCGTGCGCGCTGCACATTACCGTAGCAAATACCAAACGCTTTGACGTAAAGCCCGGTCAAAAAGTGCGCATCGCGTTATCCGCAAAAGACGAAGCGCGGCAAAGCTTTTTTTCGCTCGTTCTTCCCGTGCTCGCCGCCGTTTTAGGATTTTTTGCCGCATCCCCCATCGGAGCCGTCTTCAATGTAACGGTGACTGAACAGCTGCGTGCGCTGTGCGTGCTGGTTTTCTTCTTTGCGACCGGCTCCTGCGTCATGCTCGTTGCGAAAAAAAAGCGAAATCCCGAAAAACTCGATATCGCTGCCGTGTATCAATAAGCAGGGGCAAAAGTCCCCGCTTATGCGGAACATACCCCCGCCTGCGTGTCGATTTACAGCTTTTCGACTTCTTTTTTACTTCGAGTGATCGCGAACGAGTTCGTTTATCTTCGCCGCCATGCGGTCGAGAGGCACCTGTTCCTGAACGCCGCCCAATTCCCATGCGACTTTCGGCATACCGTAGACGATCGACGACTCTTCGTCCTGTCCGAGCGTCCACGCCCCCTGCTTTCGCATCTCCGCAAGCTGAGCCGCTCCGTCCCTTCCCATGCCGGTCATGATGACACCGAGCGCATGATTTTGATAAATCTTTGCGACCGATTCGAAGAGGTAATCCGCCGAAGGACGATGTCCGTTACGGGGCGGATCCTGAGAAAGCTTGATAACAAGACCGGCACCCTGCCGTACGACATAGATATGGTAATTGCCCGGGGCGATGTAAATGTGCGCGGGTACGATGGCTTCTCCGTCCTTCGCTTCCGTAACGTCGAGCGGACAGATGCGGTCGAGGCTGTTTGCGAACTCCGCGGTAAAGCCCGCCGGCATGTGCTGGACGACGAGGATCGGCAGCGGAAAGCGTACGTCGATGTCTTTAAAAACATCGCGGAGCGCGTTCGGACCGCCGGTGGAAATTCCGATGGCAACGACTTCGATACGGCCGCCTTCGCGGATCGGTGTAACGACGGCGGGTTCCTTGTTTTTTTCAGCATTTTGGTTCCACAGCGTCGGTGCGATCGCGGGATTTTTTGCCGGAGCGATGCCTTTCTTTTCGGCGACAAAGCGCTCGGCGTCGCGCATCTTCAACTGGTGTGAAAAATAATCGGGATCGTGTGTCTTTTTCCCGTGCGCATGGGCATATGCATAGCCGTAAGAAGCGAGCAGCTCGACAAGGTGTTCCGACACCTCCGTCAGATCCGTCGAAATGGAACCGCCGGGCTTTGTGATAAAATCACTTGCGCCGAGTTCAAGGCATTCCATCGTGACCGCCGCTCCCTCCGTCGCGACACTCGATAAAATGATGACCGGAATATCCCAGCCGCGCTTTTTGCGTTCTTTTAAAAATTCGGTGCCGTTCATCACCGGCATTTCTATATCGAGAACGATGACATCCGGTTTTACGAGGGGGATTTTATCGAGAGCGAATTGTCCGTTCATCGCCGTCGCAGCGACGTGCAAGCCTTCGGTTCCCTCAACGATACGTGTCACCAAATTGCGCATCAGCGCGGAGTCGTCACAAATAAGAACTTCAATGTTGTCCATAATCGTTTTCCTATCGTATGTATTTTATTATTCAGCGTTATTCCATCTTTTGATACAGGCACGCCCATTCCGTTTTTAAAAATTCGAATTTCGTTTTCATGCCGAACAGCGATTCCGAATGCCCGATAAACAGATACGAATGCGGTGCCATCGCGTCCCAAAACCGCTGGACGACAGCCGCCTGTGCCGCCTCATCGAAATAGATAATGACATTGCGGCAGAATATGATATCGAAATCGCGTTTTCCGGAATCGTGGCTGAGATTGTGATAATCGAAATTGATAGTGTCCATGATGTCCCGATTGACTTGGTAGCCGCCCGACGACTTCGTAAAATACTTTGCAAGATAGTCGGGAGGTACTCCTTCCACACGGTTGTCCGCATAAAAACCGAGTCTTCCGACCATAAGCGATTTGAGGGAAATGTCGGATGCGGTGATCTTGAACGTAAACGGCGGCGGCAAAATCGTTTTTAAAATCATCGCGATCGTATACGGTTCTTCGCCCGTAGAACAGCCTGCACTCCACACGCGGATCACATCGGAATGATGCTGCTTTTTATAATCGATGAGATGCGGTACGACATAATTGATAAGCGCATCGAAATGCGGCTGCGTCCGAAAAAAATGCGTCAGATTCGTCGTAACCGAATCGAGCATCTCTTTCATCTCTTCTTTATCCTGCAAAATCAACGCATAATATTTTGCTGCCGAATCGACTTTTTTTTGGCGCAGGAGTTCTCTAATACGGCTGTCTAAAACGGAACGGTTCGTCCCTGAAAATGTGATACCGCTTTCATCATAGATAACCTTGCGAAACATTTCAAATTCCGCATCACTCAATAAATCCGACATACTTATTATTGTACAGCATTTTTCGGTTTATAGCTAGTAATAGTTGAAGGGCATACTTTTGTGCGTCGTTCGTCAAAGTACCCGCACGCAAAAAAACCGCCCCGAGCCGGAGCTTTCCCCGCACTCAAGACGGTTTTATAATTTGTAATTGGTAATTGGAAAATTACCAATTACCCACTAGCCATTACCCATTGAACTCAAGGGCACCAAGCCAGGCGGAAACCAAGATTGCCGTTCCTGATGCCAGGACTGAAGTAGTCCCGCTTGCCCCCAGTGCAGTCGTACGCGTTGTAGCCCCAACTGCCGCCGCGCCTGACGCGGCTAGAGCCTGACGCGGCACCTTGAGGATCGGTAACAATACCGGCCTCTGTATAAGCAGCATCGTTTGATGCAGGGTTATTATCATGCCTATCAAAACACCATTCCCAGACATTTCCGCTCATATCGTGTAAACCAAGTGCATTTGCTCTCCTTTCTCCTACAGGATGAGTTTTATTGCCTGAATTACTACTATACCACGCAACCTCTCCTGTTTCCGCAGCATCATTCCAGTCAGCTTTCGCTCCGCTTGCACTGTTTAGTTTGGTAAGGTATACATCGCCGTATTGTGCCGCATTTGTGTTGTTGCTTCCCTGCCAACGGGCTGCATATTCCCACTCGGCTTCAGTAGGAAGTCTAAAGCCTTTTTTACTCATATCGGCATAAGCGGTATCGCAAGCAGCTGTATCAGTCGCATTTTTTAATACGGTAGAATCGGTTTTGCTTTTGCGGTATACGCATTGCTCATCGGAGCCCAGCTTTATTTGAGTATACGCATTACACCACACAATGCAGTCCCGCCAGCTTATAGTCGTTACAGGCTCATCATCCGTTCCGGAACCGGAACTGCCTTTTTGCCCCGCATTGGCAAATACATACCCATGTTCAGGTTTTACCGCCTCGTCGTAGACTTCTTTCCACAGTTTATACGTTACCTCTGTTTTGCCGAGCTTGTAGGGGCTTAATTTTACCTTCCGGTCTTTAATAAATACACCTTTCCAATGAGCCCCAGTTCCGGGTAAGGTGTAGTCAGGGTCAACGCCCGTAATGGTTGCCCCTTGAATGTCTACAAACTCGTATACGATTTCAGGCGGTGCAGGCGGCGTGGCACTGCCCGAACCGCCCGCGCTATTGGGACAGCCGGTAAAAAGCAGCGCGGCTGCCAATATTGCGGCTGTGATGAGCACCGCTGCTCCCCAAAAGGCATGCGCCTTTCCGTTTCCGTGTTTCATAAACACCTCCTTAAAATGTTGTTTTCTTAGGGAGAGAGAGACAACCCCGTTTAGGGCAAGGTTTCTTCTCCGCTTATAACCCATTTGTTCCGGCATGGATGCCGGTAAAACCCGCACTTCCAAAGGGTTCCACCCTTTGGAATCCCGGCTGGTTCAAAGTTCGGGGTATTTTGTTTGGATTGACCTGTCCCAATCCGTAGAACTTTCAAAAATAAAAAAACGCACAGGGACAATACGTCCTTTGTGCGTGTGGTGTGAGAAAAAATACTGTGCGCATTTGCCGTTGTCCGTTCCGTCATGTAAAGCGGAACACATGCTGCTATATAGCGTTTCAGAGAGGAAAATAATAACGGCGACAAGGTTCCTGTGGGCAAAAAATTCTGCACAAGCGAAGCGCGGAAGCCTTTTTGCA
>NZ_JAFEVM010000094.1:0-1057 GCF_016901105.1 Treponema sp. Marseille-Q4523
GTCATAAAGATCTTTCTGCTAAAAGAAAAATTGTTTTTGATAAATATAATAACCCTTCAGGAGGAACTGATTTTTTTATTCTTAGGAATGAAAAAAATGCTGAGTTTATTAAGGTTGCTCGAGAGCAATGTTTTGGTTTGGAATTAGCTGCAGCATGGACAGAGTTAGGAATAATTAACAGGTTGAATTATTCTTTTTTGGGGATTCCTCTTCCTATGCATATAAAAAAGGATATCCCTTTTTATAAATAGTTTTATTCTTTATCCCAATTCACACTACATCCGGTGCTTTCCGCGTTGCGAAAGATACCGGATGTTAGTCCTACAAATAGGGATATGTTTGACTGCTGCAGAAAATGATCGAATTTCAGGTATTTTCCGAAGTAAAAAGCGGATTTCGGAGCGAAAATGAGCTGTTGCGTTACGAAAAATTATTATTCTCCGCAAAAAAACGGATTTTGCTGTTAAATACGGCGGAAATTCGGCGTAAAACGCAGATTCGGCAACCATATTGCAATTTGTATGCCTACGGTGCCAATAACCCGGTACACTATATAGACTCGGATGGGGCGACAATATATTTGATCGCTTCTGTCTATAATATGTCAAATTACAATGGTAAATTGGGTAATTCTTCTTCTGTGACAATTAGAAAAGCAGGGTGTTATTTACAGCTGTGGCTAATGTAATAGCAACCGCATTCACTCTTTAGGGACGAAGTGTAGCACAAAAGCTGAATATTTATCAGTTAAATCCGGTTATACGGTTCTTGGTATTTTTGAAGGTACTATAACAGAAACCGGTAATGGAGATAGAAATAGACTTGTCGATCCTGAAAAAAGTTTATTCAATGAATGAATTTAAAAAAAAATCGAATAATCAAGGTGGATGAATGGTGAAAAAAATTATTTTATTTTTTATTTTTTCTATAACTATTCTTCTTTATTCTGCTGAAAAGGATATTCCGTGTGTTTATATTATTCAGAAGAATCCTTCAAATTATTGTTTAAGTGTGTATAAAAAGCAAGGTTCGATGTTGAAATTAATTAGGAATATAT
>NZ_JAFEVM010000019.1:0-60560 GCF_016901105.1 Treponema sp. Marseille-Q4523
TCGGTCAATTTCTTTTTCGTTTTCATGTCTAACCCCATCTTGCCCTTCCTTCGGGCTTCTATTTTGGGTTAGATTTTTACGTGATGAACAGCTTTTTTTTCGGTTAGATTTAACGTGAGGCAATGCGCCCGCTGGAAATATTCGGGGAAGCGTGTTACAATCGCCTTATGAAAAACACACGAAAACTCTGTTTTGCCCTTGTCGTTTGGGCGTGCGCGTTTGTTTCGGTTTACGCGCAGACTATTTTGGAAAGCACCGTTTTGCAAAAAGTGCAGGCGGCGGTATTTGAAGTTGTCGTCGAAAAACCGGCGGAGGGAAATCTCACATACGAAAAAAAACTTCCGCTTGAGCGCATTCCGTTTGCGATCCGCAACGATGCGTACTTGCCGATCGGTACGGCGTTTTTGATGAACGACGGAAAATTTTATTCTGCGGCGCATGTATTTTCGCTGTACAAAGAAACGCTGTATACGAATTATTTTTTGCGCGGCAAAGACGGTAAAACATGGAAGATTTCGTCGGTTACGAAATTTGCGACCGACCGCGATTTTATCTGTTTCGATGTAGAAAATTTTACTGCGGATAAAAGCAAGGGACTTTCCGTCGCGCCCGATGCGGCGTTGAACTCGACCGTGTTTTCCGTCGGCAACGCACTCGGTGAGGGTATCGTCATCAGAAACGGTGTGCTCACGAGCCGTACGCCAGAACAGGAAAACGGCGCATGGCAGTGGCTCCGCTTTTCGGCGGCCGCAAGCCCGGGAAATTCCGGCGGACCGCTTATCACGGAAAAAGGCGACGTGCTCGGCATCGTCGAAATGAAAAGTCAAAACGAAAATCTAAATTACGCGCTGCCCTTTGCGGAAACGAAAAACGTCGCCGACAACACCGGCGTCGTACACATCCCGTTTTACTATCGGCTGCCGACGATTTTGACGGAACGCTTTTATCATGTTTTCGATGAAAAACTTTCGCTGCCGCAAAATCTCGGATCGCTCCGCGCGGAGATCACGTCGCGCAACAGAAACAATACCGACAAGCTCGTACACGACTTGGGCGAACGCTTTGCGCCCGACGCGAACGAAGGCTTTGCCCGAGCTGCCGGGGCCGCGGAAATGCTTTCGAATTCGTATATGAGCGGCTTTCCGTACACGATTTATCTGTCGGATGCGGGCAAGTGGGATTACGCGAAGCCGAAAGAAATTTCGACGCATCAGCTCGGCGACGACGGTTTTGTCAATTTCGGAGCCATGCTCGGCTATACGTTCGCATATATCGTCAAGCCGGAATCGGTCGCGCTGAAAGACCTTATCGCCTCTCCGAAAACTTACGTCGACTATATCCTCTCGGCGAGCAAAATCACGCGGAACGTTGCCGGCGAAAATATCGCGATCACATCTTTCGGTGACCCGTGCAAAACCGACAAGCACATCGACCGCTTCGGACGCACGTGGCTTGTCAATTATTGGGAACTTCCCTTCGTCGATTATATGGCGATCGCGTACGCGCTTCCGATGCCCGACGGCGTATACGTTATGCTCAAATTCGATTCGTACGGCGACGTTTTAAACGGGCACCGACAGGATATGGCCTTTATCACCGACTACGCGTATCCGTCGTATTCGGCGGAATTGAAAAATTGGAAAGAATATCTTGCGCTCTCCGAAGCGGAAGTCGGAAAACGCGATCCCGTTATCGCTTCCGTTTCGCTCGATTATTCCAAAAAGCATATCGCGCTCAAAACCGGCGCGTATTCCCTTGATCTGCCGTCTTCGGTTTTGACTCCGGCGGACGACACGACGCTCGGCCTTTCGATCGGCTATGCGTTCAAAGACGGCAAACTCGTGCAGGAAGAAAGGGCGTTGAGCCTTGATACGAATAAGCGCACGGAAAATTACCGCTTTTTGTTTATTTCCAAACAGCCCAAGCCGGATGCAAGTGCGCTGAAAACGACGACGGAAAGCTGGGAGCAAAAACGTGACGGCATTGCCCCTTATGACGGAAAGCCGTACGACAGTGAACAATACACGATGATCGATAAAATCATCTATCCGCACGGCATCAGCTACAAGACCCGCAGCGGTGCCGACTGCATCTATATCCTCGGCGGAGGATTGGGAGGACAGGGGAAAAAGAGCGAAGCGCTGCGCTTTATCGCCGCTGCTGAAAAGGCTGTCCGAGTACGGTAAGAGTTTTAACAACGTGCAGATCATTCCGAGAACGGATCGATCTGCACGTTTCAGCCGGGATACCTAAAACTCGAAATTGAGTCTATTTAGAAATTAAGTCTATTCGATCGATAGAACGATCCCGCCGCTTTATGTGAGATAATTCTTCGCACGAATACGATTGAGGACCTTTAAATAGCAGTTTTTAGAAGCAACTTTGAAAAGGCGATTCTGCGGCGGATATTTATGCGCTCCCGCTCCACGAATCGACAATCGATTTGATCTGCGCTATATCGGATAGGATATCGCCGCGATTTTTTTCGGAATAAGAGGCGAGTTTTTGCCGGAGCTTTTTTAAAACGGGAACCAGCGTTTGCAAACGTTCGAGCGGCACGCCGTCAGGATCGTATGTGATAAGCACGCTGCCCGTTTTTTCGTTGTACTTCGGATCGGCTGCGGGGCAAATCGAGTGTAATACGGCGAGGGCGGCCGACCGTATCGCTTCGTCGCGGAGAGCGGGATCGCGCAAACGCAGTCTGCCCGGAAAATAATTGATCTGCATCATTCTTTTTTCAATAACGGCTGCATCGCCCGCACGGCAAATGCGATCGTCGACGAATTGTGCAAAACGGCTGCGAGCGACGGCGAAATAAAGCCGAACAAACCCGCTGCTATCAACGCGGAATTAACAATTATTATATTTTTATTGTTGCCGTCGATTTTTTTCATCAAACGCTGACCCATGACCCGCGTTTTCAGCAGCGCCGCAAGTCCGTCGCCCGACGGCAGCACGATGTCCGCCGTCTCTCCGGTGATTTCCGCGCAGTCGCCCATGGCAACTCCGGTATTCGCAGCGGCGAGTGCAGGGGCATCGTTTATACCGTCGCCGATCATGATGACGGTGTGCCCTTCCCGCTTTTGTTTTTCGATGTATGCGACTTTGTCTTCC
The DNA here is from genome assembly GCF_016901105.1 of Treponema sp. Marseille-Q4523. NCBI lineage: Bacteria > Pseudomonadati > Spirochaetota > Spirochaetia > Treponematales > Treponemataceae > Treponema > Treponema sp. Marseille-Q4523. The sequence goes on from NZ_JAFEVM010000019.1 coordinate 3,115, forward strand.
GGCAGCGCGTGCGCAATATAGTGATCGATGCCCGTAAGCTCCGCGGCAGTCTTCGCCGCACCCGCATCGTCGCCCGTTATCATCGTACAGTTGACGATGCCCGTACCGTGCAGGCGGCGGACGATCTCTTTCGCATCGGCTCTCACGGGATCGGTGATCGCGAAAGCGGCGAGCAGCCCTTTTCCTTCGGCGAGGTACAAAAGCGATTCGCCCCGATCGAGCGCGTCTTTGGCGATCGCATCGAGATGTTCCGGACGCAGTACCTTTTCGTCGTCAAATATAAAGTGCCTGCTGCCGATCGAAAGGCGTTTACCGTTCAGCGTCGTTACGATGCCGTGCGCGACGATGTATTCGACTTTTGCGTGGCGTTCGGGATGCTTGAGTCCTTTGTCGACGGCGGCCTGTACGATCGCATGGGCGACGGGATGAGTAAAATGTTCTTCCAAACACGCGGCCGTTGCAAGCATCTCATCTTCGCTCTCTTTGCCGAACACGATGATGCGCGAAAGTTTCGGTTCCGCCGCCGTAAGCGTGCCGGTTTTGTCGAACACGACGGTATCGGCGCGGGATGCGTCTTCGAGAAATTTTCCACCTTTGACGAGGATGCCGTGCTCGGCTGCTTCTTTCATCGCGCTCAATACCGCAAGAGGAGCTGCGAGCTTCATCGCGCACGAATAATCGACCATAAGCGTCGACAGCACCTTTGTCATATTTCCCGTAAAAATAAAAGTCAAAAGCGAAAGCAAAAAATTATATTTGACGAGCTGATCGGCAAGGTGCTCCGAACGTACTTGCGACGAAACTTTCAGCTGCTGCGACGAATCGATCATTGCGAGGATATTCTGCACTTTCGTCTGACTGCCCGTCGCGCGTACGAGCACGAACAGCTCTCCTTCCTGCACGATCGTTCCGGCAAATACGCTGTGTCCTTTTCGCTTTTCGACGGCGAGCGGCTCTCCGGTGATCGACGCCTGATTGACAAGCGCTTCGCCTTTGACGACTTCGCCGTCCGCCGGAATGAGCGAACCCGTGCGCACCGCGACGATGTCGCCTTTTTTCAGCGTATACAGAGGAACCTTGCGTTCGGTATCCCCTTCGACGAGCTGCACTTGATCGTTTTCGGAAAACAGCGTCGATGCCAGATCTTCATAGGATTTCTTTTTCGTGTATTCTTCGATCGTTTCGCCGATATCGAGCAAAAAATTGATATTCGACGCGGTCGTCATATCGCCTGTCACCGCGGCTGCCGTAATGGCCGTCGCATCGAGAATGTCGGCGCAGAACACTCGTCCGGAAAAAATCCGTTTTCCGCCTTTTAAAACCCGCGGCGCGATCGAAGTGAACTGCAAGATCAATCGTAGCGGCGGAGGTAAAAGTCGTTTTGCATAATGCCATGCCGCCATCGAAATGAGCGATCCCAAGAGGCTTGTCTGTTTCGTGGGGAGTGCGACGGAGGCAAGCATATCGTCGTCGTTGAGATATTTGTCGGAAAGAGCGGCAAACAGCGCTTTGATGCTCTGTTCGGATTGTTTTGTTTCGTCGTAATAGATAAGGAATGAACCCGTGATGTGATTGACCGTTACCTGGTTCATCCCTTCTTGAACGGACAACAAATTCTGCGCCAGAACAGCCTGACGCAGATTCACTTCAGATTTGTCGTACCGTATTCGGATGCGCCCCGGAAGAGAATGTTTTATATAAAAATTCATAAAGTATGATTATGCTTTTGCAGCGGTCTCTTTTTTGTGTTTCGCTTCGGCATCCGCATCTTCGGCGTCTTCTTTTACCGATTCAAAAAAAGCGGAAGCGTCGTCTTTGAGCTGCAAGCCGGCGACCATCAGTTTGGAACAGCCTTTGCGGAAAGCATCCGTTTTGATAAGCGACACCGCTGCCGCACCGACAATCGCACCCAGTAAAAATTTTTTCATGCCTTCTGACATCGTATTCTCCTGCCGAAACCCGCCGGTCTTTCATTTGTATTGAGTTTTATAATGTATGTATATGATACCGCTATGAGTGGGAAAATGCAAGAGTAAATAATTCCGAGCAGTACGCAGGAATTATTTACGTCTCCTATGAGAGAAAAACGTGTTGAGCGTTTTTCGCCTCTCGACTTATATTGATCAAATCCGAGCAGTGCGCAGGAATTATTTACGTCTCCTATGAAAGAAAAACGGCTCGGCCGTTTTTCTCCTGCGGACTTATCAGCGCGATCCCGAGCACGGAGTGCGAAGTTCCCCGCGCGACTTGCAACGAGCACGAAGTGCGAAGTTCCCCGCGCAACTTGCAACGAGCACGGAGTGCGAAGTTCCCCGCGCAGGAATCGCTTTCAGACTTACAGACCTATCCCCTGCCGGTTTGATTAAAAGGCAGCAATTGTTGCAATTAGTCCGAAGATAACGCCGGGCAAATTTGCCGCCGATAAAGGATAGTCGCGTTTCTCTTTTAAAAGTCCGTAAGCCGTCCATATAGTGCAGTTGACCGCGGCAGCTAAAGGTTGTATAAACGGCGTTTTGTGTCCGTGAACGTCGCCCCATATTTGGGGAATGTATGATACATACATAAACACTGAAAGTACCGTTCCGATCCAGCCTAAAATTTTTAATTTCTTTTCGCTCATCTTGTTCCCCTTGCGGATCCTGTGCCCGCATATATGCGCCACTATATCGTAATTGAAAAAAAGACACAATCAACAATCCCGACGCAGAGTGACGGGGTATGAAATCCTCCGCACGAATAAATCGTGTTATCGTTTCGACTCGCACCGGCTGTATGCTCGGCAGCAGTCCTGCCGTTTGCCGCGAAATATTTATTATTTGCTGAATTCGCGGTTTAAAAAACGGTTTTTTCAGCCGATGTCCGAAATTTACACTGGCAAAATATACGATATGATTTATACTGTACGCACAATCAAAGAAACTGTCCGAAAATCGAAGCTTTTGGACAGCCACATCGATCACGTTTTAGGAGAATGATATGCACAAGCGAATCGCAGCCGTATCGGCGGCAATCCTATTGATCGCGGGAATAATCTCGTGTTCGAAAAAAAGCGCGGAATCCTCCGGGAAAGCGACATCTTCGTCGCAGTCCGGATCGGTCATGTTGTATTCGTCGCTGAAAGAAGCGCAGCTCATCGCGGTAAAAGAAGGGTTTACCAAAAAATACCCGAACATCGTTATGGATTATTATGCTGCGGGAACGAGTAAAGTCGCGACGAAGATGGCTGCGGAAAAGCAGTCGGGGCAAATCGCCTGCGACTTGGTATGGGTCGGCGATCCGTCGAACTATATTACGTTCAAAGAGCAGGGCATTCTCGAAGCCTATGCGTCTCCCGAAGCCGCTCACGTCGACGCGTTGTATAAAGATCCCGAAAATTATTATTGCGGCGGCCGCATGGTCGTCATGGGTTTCGCATACAACACGAATACGGTAAAACCGGAACAGGCGCCGAAAACGTGGAACGATCTGCTCGATCCGTTTTATAAAAATCAAATCGTTATGACCGATCCCGGCGAATCGGGAACGACGTTTTACGCGGTTGCGGGCTTGCTCGCCGACGCGAAATACGGCGAAGCCTATTTTAAAAAATTAAAAGCGGCGGGCACCGAACTTGAAAGCGGTACGACGTCGACGCATACGAAAGTCGCTGCGAGCGCATACAAAGTGTGTATCGCCGTCGACTACGTTACTCAGACGCTCGAAAGCGACGGTTCTCCGATCAAATTCGTGTATCCCGAAACCGATCTCGTCGCCATTTCAAGTCCGATCGCGCTCATTAAAAATTCCGCGAATCAGGAAAACGGCAAACTTTTGTACGATTACATCCTGTCGGAAGAAGGTCAGAAGATTTTGAGCGAACACGGCTGTGCGTCGATCAGAGACGACGTTCAAAAAGAGGGCAGTCTCTCTCCGTCGGAAATCGCCAAGCGCGCTATGAAAATCGACGACGCGGAAATTGCAAAGCACAGCGGCGATGTTCTCGCCGTCTTCGACAAAATCTTCAAATAAAAACTGCACGGCGGCGTTGCTCGTTATCGCGGCCGCCGCCGTATGTTGCGGTTTTCCATAAAACCGATTCGGTACGTATATGGCTCAGATAAAATTCGATTCCGTTACATTCAGATACGGAGGGCACACGATATTCGAGGATTTTTCGCTCACGGTGGACGAAAGCCAAATCCTCGGCGTCGTCGGTCCGTCCGGCTGCGGCAAAACGACGCTCATCCGCTGTCTCTGCGGATTTATTAAACCGGAAAAGGGCGAAATCTATATCGGCGACACATGTGTGTTCAGCGCAAAAAAGCGCATCAACGTTGCGCCCGAAAAACGCAATATCGGCGTCGTCTTTCAGGATTACGCGGTGTGGCCGCATATGACGGTGTGGGAAAACGTCGTCTATCCGATGAAAAAGAAAAAGATGCCGAAAGACGAAATACAAAAAAAAGCGGAGTTCGCGCTTTCTCAAGTGCGGATGGAAAAATATAAAAATCACTTGCCGTCGCAGCTGTCGGGCGGACAGCAGCAGCGCGTTGCGATCGCGCGTTCTCTCGTGTCGTCGGACGACGTTATCGTGCTCGACGAGCCGATCACGAACCTCGACGCAAAGCTCCGCGAAGAGATGCTCGTCGAAATACGGCAGATCCAGCGGACGGTCGGTACGACGATTTTGTATATAACGCACGATCAGCAGGCGGCTTTGCAGCTCTGCGATAAAATCGCGGTGATGGATCCCTCCGGTGCTTTAAGCCAAATCGGCACCGACGAAGAGATACTGCTCACCCCCGCCGATAAATTCGTCTTTACGTTTATCGGCGTATCGAATTTTATTCCGGTAAAGAAAAAATCAGACGGCATGTATTTCGATCTGAACGGCAAAGAGATACGCTACGCCGATGTCCCCGAATCCGCTTTGCCGTCCGATGTGACGAACGGCGAATACGATATGGGCATCCGTCCGTCCGACATCGTTTTCGACGAAGCTTCTGCCGTGCGCGGTACCGTAAAGAGTTCAAGTTTTCTCGGAAGCGAAAGCACCTATTTCGTCGATTTCGAAGGCAAGGAAATACGCGTCGAACAGGGTACGCTCGACATGCTCAATTCCCGCGAATATGTGCCCGGCGACGTTGCGGGGCTGAAGTTCATCGATCCGAAATACTACGCGCGGGAAAAAACCGCCCGGGCGGCGGAGGCTGTATGATGTTTAAAAACCGCAATGCCGATTTGGCAAAGCTCGACGGTAAACGTTTTGCCTTGAATCTCGACGGTGTTATGACGGCGCTCAGCTTTGTGATTTTGTTTATCGTTGTCATCATTCCGATCTTTATGATCATCTACAACGCGTTTTTTTACGAACACCGATTCGACTTGGGTTTGTTTGCACGCGTCATCGGCAACAAAGACAATATCGGCGCCATGTGGAATACGATCGTCATCGCGTTTTGGGTGACGGTGCTCGGTACGATCGTGGGGCTTTTTTACGCGTGGCTGCTCGGCAGAAGCGACATCCCGCTCAAAGGCCTCATGCGCAGCCTCTTTACGATCCCGTATATGTTTCCGCCGTTTTTCGGAGCGATGGCGTGGGACTTGATGCTTTCCGCTCGCGGCGGCTATATCAACAATTGGATCATGGCGACTTTCCATTTGCAAAAGGCGCCCGTCAACATCAATTCGGTGTGGGGTATCATATTCGTCGAAGTGTCGTATTATTTTCCGTTCGTGTTTATGCAGGTCGTCAGCGCGCTTGAACGCATGGATCCGACGCTCGAAGAATCCGCGCGCATCGCCGGTGCAAAGCAGGGCTACGTTATCAGGAGGATCACGCTTCCGCTCGTGCTGCCTGCCATATCGTCGGGTGCGCTGCTCATCCTCATTTCATCGCTCGCGCATTTCGGCGTTCCGTCGATCCTCGGATTTTCGCAAAATATCTATACGCTGCCGACGAAGATTTATCAGTTGATAAACCGTGCGGCCGGCGATTTCAACGGCATCCGCGAAGGGGCGGCTCTTTCGGTTTTGCTCGTCATCGTCGTGTCGATCGCTCTCGTTATTCAAAAGCTCGTGCTGCGCTCGGGCAGTTACGATATCATCAAGGGAAAGAGCATGCGCCCGACGCTGATCAAATTGCGCCACGGAAAATATCCGCTGCTGGTTATCGCATTTTTGTCACTCATCGTCATCGTGCTCGTACCGCTCGTCATGATTTTCCTCGTCGGATTTTTGAAAGCGTACGGACTGCCGCTTACGTTTGCAAACTTTACGTTTAAAAATTATGCGAACATATTGTTCGGCAATAAAATGGTGACGGATTCGATCCGCAATTCGCTGTTCCTTTCCGTTTCCGCCGGCGTATTGAGTATGTTCCTCGGCGTTATGATCGCGTACGTTGTCAACAAAATCAAACCGAAGGGCAAGGGCATTTTGGAAATCGTTTCGGTGCTTCCGTATTCGATTCCGGGAACGGTACTCGCCATCGGCGTTATCCTCGCGTGGTCGGGCGTCATCTTCCATATCAATTTATACAATACGATTTGGATCATCCTCATCGCGTACATCGCGCGTTATCTGTCGTTTTCGATGAAGTCCGCGTCCGCATCTCTGCAGCAAGTGCATCCGTCGCTTGAAGATGCTGCGCGTTCGTGCGGGGCGTCTCACAGCGAAGCGCTCAAAGACATAACGCTGCCTCTTATCCGGCCGGCGATGGTGTCGGGATTTTTCCTGATCTTTTTGCCGGCTATGCGCGAACTCACCACGTCGGTGCTGCTCTACGGTCCGTATACGCGGACGCTCGGGGTGGCGATTTACTCGCTGCGCAGCGACGGTTATATCCAGAGAGCTTCCGCGCTCGCTTCGGTAGCCATCATATTGATCATCGTGTGCAATACGATCGTCACGCAGATTACAAAAGAGAGAAAAGGAAGGTAGAGCCGTGGCTCAAGTCGTATTAAAACACGTTACGAAAAAATTCGAAGAAAAATCGATAGAGTCGGTTGTCGCGGTAGACGACTTCAATCTCGAAATTGAAGAGGGCGAATGCTTTTCGTTTCTCGGCCCGTCGGGCTGCGGCAAAACGACGACGCTCCGCATGATTGCGGGCTTTGAAGATTTAACCGAAGGCGAAATTCATTTGTGCGGGCGGCCGGTGTCGGTCAAAAGCAAAAACTTGTACGTGCCGCCGGAAGAACGCGGATTGGGTATGGTGTTTCAAGCGTTCGCGGTGTGGCCGCACATGAACATTTTCGAAAACGTCGCGCTGCCGCTCAAAGTGCAAAAAGTTGCACGGAACGAAATCAAAGAGCGGGTTGCCGCAGCTCTTTCGTATACGAATTTGGACGGATTGGAATCGCTCTATCCGGGAAATCTTTCCGGCGGACAGCAGCAGCGTATCGCTCTTGCGCGCGCGATCGTAACGAATCCGAAAGTCATGCTGCTCGACGAACCGCTTTCGAATCTCGATCCGAAACTGCGCGAGTCGATGCGTTTCGAAATCAAAGAACTGCAGAAAAAATTCAATTTTACGATCATCTTCGTCACGCACGATCAGTCCGAAGCGATGGCACTGTCCGACCGCATGATGGTCATGGACATGGGAAAGATCGTCCAAATCGATACGCCGCGCAATCTTTACAACAAACCGGTGAACAGATTCGTGCACAGCTTTTTGGGAAAATCGACCTTTGTCAAAGTCGAAATCAAAGACGGCAAAGCGTATCCCGACGGCGATTATTCGCAGGCCATTCCGTGCCGGCTTCCCGACGACGCATCGAACGGGGAAAAGCGTTTTATGGCGGCGCGCCCGAATGCGATCAATCTGAATAAATCGGTCGGATATAAAACGAAAATCGAAAAGCGCGTGTTCCTCACCGATTGCACCGAATACTACGTAAAAGTCGGCGGACAGATGCTCCTCGTGCAGACGCCGCACCGCGTCGTATTCAGACAGGGAGAGGAGTGCCGCGTCGATTTGGTCGGCGTCATGTGGTATAAAGACGACGATAAAAACTCCGAAGAAGAGCGCGCTCGGCGTCAACTCGTCTAATTGCGCGGAGTGCTTGCGTAAAGCGCTTCCGACGGCACAGTGCATTTGCATCCAAGTTTACAGCTTTTCCACTTCCGCTTCGCTGAGACCGGTCATTGCGCAAATTTCCGCCACTTGATAATTGTGAGCGCGCATCAACTTTGCCGTTTCAAGCTTTGCTTGGCGCGCGCCATCGGAAAAGCCTTTATCCCGGGCATCCATTTCAAACCCCGACATAAAGCGGTATTCCTGCCGTGCCTGTTCACTTTTTTTTACAGTTTGTATCATCGTTTCTATCCTCCCTGTATATTCCGTATTTGCGGCTCCTGTCTTGAGATATTCCAAAAAACCTTTGAGCTCCGTGTCCTTTGTTTTATTAAAAGCTTCCGCGTTTATTATAATCTTTTTTGTGCCGTCTTGTAAGGGCGTTTGCCGGTTTTCAATGCAGATGTTTTCAAAGGTGTAAAGCGGCCGGCCTTTCCCGACTGCATCGAAAAGGCAGACGAAAATAATGTAGCAGTCGTTTAAGGCTTTGTAATGCGTTCCCTTGTCCAAGAATGCTATGTCAATCGCTGCTTGATAGTATCGCATACGTTTCGGGATATTGTGTTCGTTCGATACCTGCATTTCGATATCGTAAGATTTGCCCGCTTCGTCTTTTACAAGTAAGTCGAGGCGTACCGACTTTGCTGCAACGCCGGTCGCTACGGTGTTTTGCGGCGACAGGTAGGCAATCTTCCCGATTTCGTTTACCAAGACCATTTCGAGGAATTCTTTACAAATACCTTCATCCTGCATGATTTTACAGAACATAAAATCGTCGGCGATAGTCAGATCGTCAAAACTTTTGTGCATAAGCGTCCTCCGTTATATATATCGCGGAGATATTGCGATTTCGGAGTTTTTTGTAAAATGTAAGTTTCCTGTGCCGTACGATCGTTGCAAGCTGCGCGCTCGTCGCCAACTCGTCTAATTGCGCGGAGTGCTTGCGTAAAGTTTATGCGCAAAGCGCTCCCGACGGCACAGTGCCGGATGCGGGAGTCGAGTGCTGAAAAGGCGGCGCGTTTGTGCTATACTTATTAAAAGCAGATTTTTGCTTTCGATGAGTATGAAAAGTTCTACTTCGTATTACGCGGCATTTACGTGGCTGTTTCACTTTCTCACTGCAGCTCTGTCCTTTGTCGTCGTCGTCGCGATTTTGAGCGCGGCGCACGAAAAAATGGTACTGCGCGCCATTTCCAATATGACCGGCGAACTCGTGCAGTATGCCGACAGCACGGCAAAACAAGTGCACACGATGCTGACCGCCTGCACATATCAGAACTTTTACAATCCCCAAGTAACGAAACTGCGCACACAGGCCGACGTTTCCAATTTTGATGCGATACTCGCGATCAGGGTATTGAATTCGTTTACGAGCTCGAACGGCTTTATCGATTCGGTGTACGTGTACAACGCGCGCCGCGCATACGTCTATTCGACAAAGGAAACGGGTTCCGATACGTGCGGCGATTTTCCCGACAGGGGGGCCGTCGAATTGCTGACCTCAAAGGACGCGAGTTATCCGTATTTGATTTGGAGGGGCGATGTGTATTCGCTTATCATTTCGGAAACGGACGCCCGTGGCGTATGCACGAATGCGATGATGGTCAATTTCGACGCAAAAGAATTTAATAAATTGTATTTTCAATTTCCGTACGACAACTGCGTGCTCTACCGCCTCGATACCGATGAAATCGTGTTTCCCGATGTCGTTTCCGAAAATACGGCTTCCTGCGATTTTTCGGCGATACGGAACGCTTCGGCACTTTCGGGCTACATAACGGTAAAACCGCGCGCATCGGGGTATGCGGCGGGAAAGAAGGTGAGAGACACATCGTTTATCTATTCGTATCTTGCAGACCCGCAGCTCTACTATATACGCTGCATCGACGCCGACAGGCTTTCGTACGAACTCGAAAGTTTTCGGACGACCGCCGTACAGGTTGCCGCGATTATTCTCGTAAGCTGGCTTTTCGTTTCGCTGCTCATATTGATACGCTTTTACGTTCCGCTCAAAAAAGTTGTTAATTTTTTTGCCGTACAAACAGGGCAGAACGCTTCCGGTGAAGATGCGGTTTTTAATAATATCGATCAGTACCTTCAAAAAGAGCTCGTAAGCAAAGAAGCATCCGCTTCCATATTAAAGAGGGAATATCTGAAACAGCTGCTTACCTCTCCCGCTCCGGACGATGTCGATTTGCAAACGGCTTTCAGCGGCTGTGAAACCGAGCTCGATACATTGCATCCGCTGTACATCGTTTTGACCGCGTCCGAACTTTTGCCGGGTGTCGAACGAACGGCAGTGCAACCGGCATCGACGGCGGCAGAAAAATCCGCCGCCGAATCTGTAAAATGTGCGCCGGCGGAAACCGCGCGGCAAGGGGATGCTCCGTGTGCAGCGGAACGCGTTGCCGTCGACGATCTCTTTGCGTTTATCGTTCAGTTTTCGAGCGAAGAAAAAGCGTCCGCATATTTTGAGCGCATCGCGGGGAACGAAAAAGCCTTTGCGGTTATTTCCGAAAAAATCTGTGGCGCGTGCGATATGCACCGTTCTTTTACACGGCTTCGGGAATTGTATGCGGCGCGCATCTTTTACCGCGAAAAAGGGGCGGCGTATGAGCGTTATATCGATACGCGGAAAAGCGGCATGCGCTATCCGGAAGCGATCGAAGCAAAATTGATGCAGGCGCTCCGGGCCGGTAACCGTGTGGCGGCGGAAGCCTCTTACGGCGATACGGTACGCGAACTCTGCGAATACCGATACGCCGCGATCGTGTTTAATTTGAAGCGCCTTTATGTAAACCTTACGGCCTCGTTGGACGGTACGCCCTCCGCCGAAAAAGAGGAACGGCTGTACGACAGCGCCGACCGCATCGCTTTAGTCATCGAACAGGCGAAAGATATTTCGGACATAGATGCGGAGTATTATGCGCTTATGGAAAAGATCTGCGCGCAGAGCGAAGAGCAACATAAGCAAAAGCAAAAGAAAACGGCCGAGCGGATCAAACGGATCGTCGACGAGCAATTGTACGATGCACAGCTGTCTTCAAAGGCGATCGCGGACAGTCTCGGCCTGTCCGATACCTATGTTTCGAAATTGTTTAAAGCATCGGAAAATATTTCGATCGCAAATTATATCAATGAAGCGCGGATGGCGCATGCAAAGCGGCTTTTGCTGGAAACCGATTTGACGATAAAAGAGATCGCCGAGCGGATCGGCATATCGAACGGACAATATTTTTACGTGCTGTTTCGAAAATATTTCGGCGCATCTCCGGCACAGTTCAGGATGCGGCCGGAGCAGCTGACGGAAAAAGCGTATGGCGACGATTAAAGACATTGCAAATCTTGCAGGCGTTTCTCACGGAACCGTTTCGAACGTGCTCAATAAAAAAGGAAACGTCAGCGTACAAAAAATCAATCTCGTCGAAAATGCCGTGCGGCAGCTGGGATTCAAACCCAATGCGCAGGCGAAGCAGCTGAAACAGGGAAAGACGAACAGAGTCGCAATCATCGTACCGAAGCTGCATATAAAACGATACGGCGATCTGTATGCGGGCGTCGCCTTTGTGCTGAACGATTCCGATTACGATCTTACGATTTACAGTACCGACGATTCAGGCGAAAAGGAAACGAAGCTCGTCGATACGATATGCGCGGAAAATCCGAGCGCGCTCATCGTCATAAGCGCTTCTCTGCAGCGTATTGCACGGTATAAAGATTCGATGCTTTTTTATGTGGAACGCCGCGTGCCCGATCCCGACGCGTTTTTTTACGCTTTCGATTTTGAGCGTGCGGGTACGGAGCTTGCCGAAAGCGCCGTAAAAAACGGACGGCGGAAGGTTGCCGTGTTTTGCGGCCCGGCACGATACAGCTGCAACGAAGACTTCGTCCGCGGCTGCATTTCGGTTTTAAAAAATGCCGGCTGCCGCTGTTCGGTTTTTTATTCGGAAGAGTCGATGTGTGCGAATACGGCGTTTGCGATCGTATCGGATGATGCCGCGTTCGACGCCGTACTCGTTTTCGGACATGAAAACGAAGAATACGTGAAAACCGCTCATGCGTATTACAATCCTGCTTCTCCTTTGCAAATTTTTACCGTAACAAATAAATCGATGATGCACGGATTCGAAACGTCAGCGTATGAATTGAATTATAAATATCTCGGCTGTCGAATCGCACAGCGTATTTTACATAAAACGTCGGAGACGGAAAAAGAATGTATCCTTCCGGCCGACGGTTTTTTAAATCCGAGCGAAGCTCCTCGCCGCATCGCAAAGCGCGAGCAGATCAATTTGCTTACGCTGAACAGTCCTACGGCCTATGCGCTGAAAGCTCTCGCTCCCTCTTTTGCCGCGAAAACGGGAATCGCGCTGAAAATCATCACGATGCCGTACGACGAATTGTACAAAGCGGCATTGGAGAGCAGGGACAGCAAAGCGTACGATTTGATACGGCTCGATATGGCGTGGCTGACCGAAATCGGCGGAGCGATTTTTTTGCCGCTCGATCTTTCGTCCGATCCGTATAAAACGATCTCCGAATCTTTTTCGACAAAAATTCCGCGCGATTATTATTATTCGGACAATAAAATCGTCGCCTTGCCCTTCGATATAAGCGCGCAGATGCTGTACTATCGGAAAGATCTGTTTGAAGACAGTCTCATACGCCGCTCTTTTTTTGAAACGACGAAGCGGCAGCTCACCCTTCCGAAAACCTATGCGGAATACGATGAAATCGCGTCGTTTTTTACGAAATCGCGGAATAAAAAATCTCCGACCGATTACGGCACATCATTGGTGATCGGTTCGTCCGTAACGGCCGCTTGCGAATTTTTGCCGCGTTATCGTTCATACGGCGGACGATTCTACGACGATGCGGGGCATATAAAGGTTACCGATCCGCTCTTTCGCAAAACCTTGATCGAGCACATAAAAAGTGCCGAGTGTATTCCGAAGCATACGCTGAACTGGTGGTCGGAAGCGATGAACGAATTCGCGTCGGGAAATACGGCTATGACCGTCGTCTTTTGCAATCACGCATCCGCGATCATGCACTATAAAAATTCCGAATTTGTCAATAAAATCGGTTTTTCGCAAGTGCCCGGCGGCTTTCCGCTTTTGGGCGGGGGCAGTATCGGCATTTCCAAAAATACCGTAAAGCTCGATGCCGTCCGCGAATTTTTTTTATGGCTGTATTCGGATCACACCGCTTCGATGATTTCGTATCTCGGCGGCTATATCAACAATAAAAAATTATTGTCCGATATCGATATTTTGAGTTTGTATCCGTGGATAGCGGGGGTCGACGCGGCGATGGCCGACGGACGGCGCCATGACGAAGTGCCGAACGCCGCATTTAACGAATATCGATTTGAAAAGATACTCGGCTCGTCCATCCGTTCGGCGCTGTTCGGTATTTTGGACGTCGATTCCGCGATCGCCGAAGCGCAAAAAAATCTCGATGCCGCATTTAATCGACCGAAATAGCAAAAAACGCAATTTTATATTGAACGTTCCAAATATATTTAAGATATTTATCCGATTTATGCTAGAAAAATCGTAAAAATTTAAAAAATACTATAAATTTATAGATATATTTTAAAAATCGACGATTTTTTAAAATATAATTTGACACGTACCAATTATTAGTATATACTATTCTCATAACGGCAGCGGTACGGATAAAAATCATGAACACGACAAATACTTTATTAAAAGCGGCACAAAAAAATCGCATATTGATTGCGGCGCACAGAGGAATATGCGGCGGCAATATCATACAAAATACGTATCTGGCATATAAAAATGCACTGTTACATAAAGCGGATATCGTTGAAATGGATATTATTAAAAGTACGGATGGCGTGTTTTATGCGTTTCATAACGGTGAAGAAAACAAAGTGCTCGGAACGGAAAAAGATATACGTACGATGAGCGCCGCAGAAATCGATTCGTACCGATGCAAAAATGCGGACGGGCATACTGTCGGTCAACATCTTGAAAAGGTGAAAGGCATTCTCGAAAAATTACGAGGACAGTGTTTTATCAATATCGATCGCTCGTGGTTTTATTGGAAAGAGACGATCGCGTTTCTTGACTCTTTGAAAATGTACAATCAGATTATTTTAAAATCGCCGGTAGAAGAAAAACTCTTGGAAGAACTCGAACAAAGCGGCTCGCCTCTCATGTATATGCCTATTGTCAAAACACCTGCGGAATGGGAAACCGTAAGGCGGTATAGCATCAATATCGTTGCCGCCGAATTGATTTTTACGAATCTCGATTCACCGTTTTTGGCGGACGGGTATATCGAAAACTTACATAAGGAAGGGATCCTTGCATGGGTAAATGTCATAACGCTCAACGATGAAATCGTTTTATCGGGCTTGCTTGATGACAACAGGGCAATTGCCGACGGTGTCAACACGATATACGGTAAACTCCGTGATTACGGGTTTGACATTTTTCAAACGGATTGGCCTTCGTTGGCGGTCGGCTTTCGAGATGAAATCCGTCGCCGTGCGGTACGGATGTAAACGGTGCAATAAAACGCGGAATTAATAATTTTTCAGAGGAGGTATGGTATGAAAAAAATCGGAGTAATTGCGATACTGCTGACGATCGCGGCGACATCGACTTTCGGTATGGGGTCTGCGGAATCGGGAGACGGAAACGCGGCAGCGGACAGAAGCCGGCAGCTGCTCATCTATTCCAATTCGGCTTCCGACGGCAGAGGTGAATGGATTACGGAACTGGCAAAAAACGAAGGCTTTAATATCGCCGTGGTTCCGATTCCGGGAGGAGAGTTGACTAACCGCCTCATCGCGGAAAAAAACAATTCGCAAGCGGATCTGGTTTTCGGCTTGAATAATTTGGAATACGAAAAGCTTAAAAAAGCGAAATTGTTGCAACAATACAAACCGGTTTGGGCAAATGAAGTCGATATGACTCTCGGAGATAAAGACGGTTATTATTATCCGATCGTCATTCAGCCGCTCGTACTTATTTACAACAATCAGCTCAAAGATGTGCCAAAAGATTGGACGGATCTTACAAATCCTAAATATAAAGACAAGTACAATATTTTTTCACTGAACGGCGGTACGGCAAAAAATATTCTTTCCAGTATTTTGATTCGATATAAAGATCCCAAAGGGGAACTGGGGATTTCAAAAGAAGGTTGGAATGTTGCGAAAGCCTATATACAAAACGCGCACATAGAGATAAAAGGCGAAGACTATGTCGGCAATGTCATCAACGGTTCACGCCCGATGACGATGATGTGGGGCAGCGGCGTTTTACAGCATCAAAAAGAACGAAAGTATAAATTCGGTATTATGAGTCCGGCTATAGGCGTACCCTATGTCGTAGAACAGGTCGGCATTATCGCAAACGGCAAAAAGACGGCTTTGGCGATCGACTTTGCGAACTGGTTCGGCTCAAAAGAAGTGCAAGCTGCGTGGAGCAATAAATTCGGAACGATACCCGCTCATCCGAAAGCGCTTGAACAGGCAAGTACGGATTTGAAAGAATTTATGGGCGCAGTACACAGTCAGAATATGGATTGGGCGCTCGTAGCGGAAAATATCGATGCATGGGTTGAAAAAGTCGAATTGGAATTTATCAAATAAGTACATACGGCAGTGTTTTGCAGGCATCCGCAATACGATGCCTGCAATTTTCAATTATCGTAAAGTAGAAAAAAAGGTACCGAAAGATGATAGAATTTAAAGATGTGGAGATATCATACGGAAGTTTTACCGCAATAAAAAATCTGAACCTTGTTATTAAAGAGGGCGAGTTTTTTACATTTTTAGGACCTTCAGGATGTGGAAAAACGACGACACTGCGGGCATTGGCCGGTTTTTTGTCACCGTCAAAGGGAAGCATTTTTATTAACGATAATGATGTGACGTCGATGCCGGTTGAAAAAAGAGGTATCGGTATGGTTTTTCAGAGTTATGCGCTATTTCCGACAATGACCGTATATGAAAACCTTGCGTTCGGCTTGAAGATCAAAAAAAATTCGAAAGAAGAAATTAATAAAAAAATTGCGGATATAGCCGAAAAGATTAAGATCAGCGGAGACCAGCTTAAAAGAAACGTATCTGAATTATCCGGTGGACAACAGCAGCGAATCGCATTGGCTCGTGCGCTCATACTTGAACCGGATATCCTGTGCCTCGACGAACCTTTGTCCAATCTCGATGCCAAGCTTCGGGTTAATTTGCGCGGAGAATTAAAAAGACTTCAAAAGGATTTGGGAATTACAACGCTGTATGTAACGCACGATCAGGAAGAAGCGTTGACACTGTCTGACAGGATCGCCGTGTTCAACGAGGGATGCATTGAACAGGTCGGAACGCCCGTTGAAATTTATAATAATTCGGCTTCCGCCTTTGTGTGCGAATTCATAGGAGATATAAATTCAATCGGAAACCGGATTCTCGGTGAAATCAATAAGAAAACTGCAAGTACGAAATTTGCTCCTGATAAAAAAGCGTTTATCAGATTGGAACGTGTATTGACCGAAGAAAAAGACGGCTTTTTGTCTTTGCCGGCAACCGTTACCGATATCGAATATAACGGAGTTTTTACAAAATATTCTTTGGCGGTATGCGGCGAAGAGATAAAATGTTTGGAAAAGAACGACGGAAGGAATATCCGCGCTCATGATTCGAAATTGACGGTATATGTCAATCCGTCGGATATCATGCAATTCTAAAAAGCCGCTATACGTTTTTTTGCTGCCGGTTGTCGGTTTTATATGATTTTTATTTTGCGAGGAAAGAATGTTAAAACGAACGGGAAAAGATCTAAACGTCGCATTGATCGTATTGAAAGCAATTCTCATTTATTTGATAACCGTCTTTATTTTGTATCCGAATATCAATCTTTTAATAAACGTTTTTTATAAAAACGGCAGCTTTTCCACACAGGCGTTCAGCAAGATTATAAAATCGCAACGGGCTTTGAAAAGTATGACGAACAGTTTTGTTCTTGCGGTATCGATGATCGTTACGGTCAATATCACGGGAATCTTCTGTGTTTTTCTAACCGAATATTGGAAAATTCGCGGCGCAAAGATATTAAAATTGGGTTATATGAGTTCGCTTGTTTACGGCGGCGTAACGCTTGTGACCGGCTATAAATTCATATACGGCAGCAACGGTATTTTAACAAAATTTCTTATAAAGCTTATCCCGTCGCTCGATCCCGGTTGGTTTGTCGGATATTGGGCGGTTATTTTTATTATGACATTCGCCTGTACAAGCAACCATATTATTTTTCTCACCAATGCAGTTCGGGATTTGGACGGACACGTTATCGAAGCCGCAAAAAATATGGGTGCGAACGGTTTTACGATTTTATTTAAAATCGTGCTGCCTATTTTAAAACCGACGCTGTTTGCAATCACTATTTTAACGTTTTTGACCGGCTTGAGCGCGATGAGTGCTCCGTTGATTGTCGGCGGTACGGATTTTCAGACGATCAATCCGATGATTATAAGCTTTGCAAAGTCTCCTTACTCACGAGAGATAGCTGCTCTGTTGGCGGTTATTTTAGGTACGGCGACTGTCATCCTGCTTTCCATTATGAACAA
The DNA here is from genome assembly GCF_016901105.1 of Treponema sp. Marseille-Q4523. NCBI lineage: Bacteria > Pseudomonadati > Spirochaetota > Spirochaetia > Treponematales > Treponemataceae > Treponema > Treponema sp. Marseille-Q4523. Next base: position 20,777 of record NZ_JAFEVM010000019.1, read on the forward strand.
AATAGAAAAAGGCGGGAATTATATTTCCGTTTCAAAGACAAAAATTCCTTTGGAAAAACAACGCATACATAATCCGTTTTGCAATATTCTCGCGCACGCCGTCGCCTTTATCCTTTTTTGTATATATATGGCACCTATTAGTTTTGTCGTTCTTTTTTCTTTTTGCAAGCCGTTGAACGTAAAACAAGGCAGGATCGATTTTTCGGCACTGACATTTGAAAATTATAAAACCCTGTTTACGAGTGCTCAGGCGTTTAAACCGTATCTTGTGAGTATTGCGTATGCATTATCGGCCGCCGTCATTGCCGCAGTGTTGGCCGTTATCGTCGCAAAAATTGTTCACAAAAGCAAAAATAAAGCGGATGCGTTTTTTGAATACTCGATTCTCATCCCGTGGCTTTTACCGAGTACCCTTATTGCTCTGGGCTTGATGCTGACGTATGATACTCCGCAGTTTATTTTGGGAAATAAGGTTTTAATCGGAACGCTCGGTATTATGCTGATAGCGTACATCGTCGTGCGGCTGCCCTTTACGTTTAGAATGATCAAGGCGGCGTTTTTCGGCATCGATGATAATCTCGAAGAAGCGGCTCGGTCTATGGGATCGGGAACACTATACACGATGTTGCACGTTATTGTGCCGGTTATCCTTCCTGCAATAATATCCGTTATCGTTTTGAATTTTAACAGTCTTCTCAGCGATTATGATATTTCTGTGTTTTTATATCATCCGCTGTTTCAGCCGCTCGGTATAGTCATCAAAAGCGCAAGTGATGAAACAGCGACGACAAATGCCGAAGCTATGACATTCGTATATTCGGTTGTGTTGATAATTATTTCATCGGCGGCATTGTATTTCGCTCAGCGATTAATGCAGCGGCATAAAAAAGCGAAGTAAAAACGGCGGTAACTTTCAGCTATAGCGGATTGTATCGCTAGCTGTCGCCGGGCGTTGACGCGCGCCGGAGGATGGGCGTATACTGATCTTGTATGACGATCGACGGATGCAATACGCTGCAGATAATCCGGCACGTTTATATTCCGAATGCGCGGACGGCGTATATTTCATTCGGACTGATTTCGGTCAGTTATCATTGGAATAATTTTTTGTGGCCGCTCATCGTTACGAATTCGGTCGAAAACAGAACGCTTACCGTCGGGCTTGCCCTGTTCGCAAAAAGCAAAGAAGCGGTATTGCAGTGGACAAACGTATGCGCCGCGACGTTTATCATAAGCATACCGCTCGTAGTTTTGTTCTTTGTTTTCCAGAAAAAATTTATTGAAAGCTTCGTTGCTTCGGGAATAAAATAATGGCAAAAAGAAACGTACTTCATTTTACAGGCATCGGTTCGGCATTCAATGCGTCGTTCGGAAACACGAATGCTTATTTTATAGACGGTACGACGCTTTTCATGTTCGACTGCGGCGAAAGCGTATACGCTCGTATGCTGAAATTTTTGCAATCAAAGCGTATTCGACGGGTGATAATAATAATTACGCATCTTCACAGCGATCATATCGGGAGCTTGGGAACGGTTCTTTCGTTTTGTGCTCACATAGTGCCGAAGCCGGTGGACATATTCTATCCGACGCGGGCGATAGAGCGATTTTTAAAATGTATCGGCATAAGCGACGATAAGTATACGCATCACCTTTCGGTACCGGAAGATTGGAACTTGTCCATCACCCCTTACCGTGTCGTTCATTCCGATATGATTGCATGCTTCGGTTACGAAGTTTCGTTTAAGGGCGCGAGCTTTTATTACAGCGGTGACGCGCATGATATTCCCGATCCCGTGCTCAAAAAATTTCTCGATAATAAAATCGATCTTTTGTTTCACGAAGCGACGATCGATACCGCTGCGGCGGGGCATTGCAGTTATACGACGCTCGAACGGAAAATCCCCGTGTCGGAACGGAAACGCGTGTATTGCATGCATCTCGGAAGCGAAAAGCTTGCCGCGCTTTTGATAAAAAAAGGTTTTCAAATTCCGAAAATCGAAGTGCCGTAATTTACGGAAACAATCCTTAAAATTGCACAGCGAGTAAATCTTCGGATTTAGGAGCCGTGCAATTCGTGCGCGCAAGCGCACAGTTAATAAGCGACGTTTGCCGAAAGGCAAACTCGAAGTTAAACGAGACGCGCTATTTTAGCGGCTCGTTTAACCGTTTGTACGATCTCGGTATAAAAAAAGAAAAAGCTGCGGTAATTTTCAGTGCCGCGCCGGTTTTATCGGCGGTCGTTGACGCGTGCCGGAAGAGAGGCGTATACTGATCTTGCATGACGATCGAAGAAGAAATCTTTGCGCGCTCGATCCCCGATTTTGCAAAACTTGTGAAATTCGGTTTTGTTAAAAACGGCTCGAAGTATTCGTTTTCCGGAAAATTTTTGAACGGCGATTTTACGGCCGACGTCGTTGTCACAAGCGGCGGAGATGTCAGCGCTTCGGTGTTCGACGTGCAGGCGGGCGAACGCTATCTTCCGCTCAGGGCGAAAAGCCGACAAAGCGCGTTCGTAAACGAAGTGCGTGAAAGTTACCGAGCGTTTTTGCGGGAAATTAAAAACGCGTGCTTTGTGCCGCAGCCGTTTTTGACGGATCAGGCGAACCGGATCGCGCGCGAAGCGGAAAAGCTTTTCGGCGATAAAATCGATTTTCCGTTTTCGACCGCTCCCGAGTACGGCGTATTCAGAAATCCCGAAAACCGCAAGTGGTACGGAATCATTATGAATATATCGAAAAGCAAAATCGAAAAGCAGGGGCGCGCTGCCTCTCTTTCGGCGGACGATGCGATCGTCGAAATAATCAACGTAAAAATCGATCCTGAAAAAAGTATCGAGCTGAAAAAGCGGCGCGGTTTTTACGATGCGTATCACATGAGCAAAAAAAATTGGATAACGATTGCGCTCGACGGCAGCGTTTCCGACGACCTTATCGTCGATTTATTAAAAAAAAGCCGTGCGCTCGTGTCGCCCCGCCCTTGTCGTGCGCGCTCATAAATACGTATATTTAAAGCATGGAACGATACGACATCGCGATAATCGGGACGGGGCCGGCAGGTTTGTCCGCCGCGCTCACCGCAAAAATCCGCAATAAAAATTTCGTGCTTTTAGGCAGCAAGCGTTTAAGCGAAAAAATCGAAAAAGCGCATACGGTGCAAAATTATCTCGGTTTGCCGAATATTACCGGAAGCGATATGCGAAAAGCGTTTTATGCCCACCTCGATGCGATGGGGATCGAGATTACGGAAGCGCGCGTGCAGGCGGTATATCCGATGGGCACTTATTTCGGCTTACAGACGTCGATCGGTATGCTCGAAGCGGATGCCCTTATTTTGGCGACGGGCGTCGTCGCAACAAAACCCTATCCGGGAGAGGAGCGCTTTCTCGGCAAAGGCGTAAGCTACTGTGCCACCTGCGACGCGCCGCTGTATAAAAATAAAACAGTTGCCGTCATTGCGTTCGGCGCGAATGAAGAGAGCGAAGCGAATTTCCTCGCTGACCTTGCGGCGAAAACGTATTATATTCCGATGTACAAAGGAGATGTGCGCGTGTCGGATAAAATCGAAATCGTGCGCGAAGTGCCGAAATCGATCGAAGGCGATACTTCCGTGCAAGCGTTGGTAACCGACGAGGGAAAGATCCGCACGGACGGCGTCTTTATTTTGCGCGAAGCGATTTCTCCGAGCCGGCTCGTATCGGGCATCGAAGTCGACAACAACCACGTACGCGTAAACCGCCGCATGGAAACGAGCGTCGCCGGCTGCTTTGCGTGCGGCGATCTCGTCGGTCCGCCGTATCAGTACAGCAAGTCGGCGGGCGAGGGGACGATCGCGGCTCTTTCTGCGGTAAGCTATCTCGATGCGAAAAAACGGGGCGCGTAAATCGTACGGTTTTTCGACGCGGATTTCGATATATATCGGCTGTTCGGGAAAATGAAATTAAAAAATATTTTTAATTACAGAGAGGCGATATGACCTCTGCGACTATTCGGTACGGGACGTGAACGGGGACGATATTCCGCTCGATTCCCGCACGATCATCGACGGTGCGTACACGGTGCCCGTTTGCACATCTTTTTTCGAGATGATGTCGAGGAGTTTTTCCGCAGCGGTTTCTCCGATCCGGAATGCGTTTTGCGAAACGGTCGTCAGCGCGACTTTGCACAGTTTTGCGAGCTTTATGTCGTCGTAACCGATGACGGAAACCTGTTCGGGGATCCGTATGCCGCTTTCGATCAGTTTGTGCAGCGCTCCGATCGCAACGTTGTCGTTCGTGATAAAGAGCGCGGTTTTTACCGTATCGATGCGATCCTTTTTTATTAAAATCGGAACGAGATTTTCTCCGTCTTCAAATGTACTTACGTGTTCATAACGGACGGCGCGCTTCGATTTCAGCGCGGCAAGGCAGCCGTTTACTCTGTCCGTAATCGTTTGGTGTTCGAAGCCCGACACGACGATGTACTGCTTTACGCCGAGGGTATTCATGTATTCGCCTGCGAGTGCGCCTCCTGCAAAATTGTCGGATGCGACGTAGGGGCATCGGTGCGAATCCGGGATGCAGTTGAATACGACGAGCGGTATCTTCGCTTTTAACAGCATATTGATGCTTTTGCTCGAACTCGAAAGCGGGGCGAGCAGCACGCCGTCCGCACGTTTGCTTATGAGCGAGCGTATCTGCGCGCTCTCTTTTTCGGCGATCCATTGTGACGAATGGATTTCGAGCGAATATCCGTGTGCGGAGAGCACGCGGTCGACTCCTTCGAGAATTTCGACGAAAAAGAAATTTGCCATTTCGTTGATGACGATGCCCACGGTTTTTGTCGGCGTACCGCTGAGGTTTTGTGCGATCGTACTCGGCACGTAATTTTTTTTGCGGATGACGCGCTGCACTTTTTCTCTCGTTTCCGCTTTGACGATCGACGGATTCGTCATAACGCGGGAAACGGTCGATTTCGATACGCCGGCTATGTGTGCAACATCGTTGATGGTGATCATAGGATTATTATCACCCGTATTTTGCCGTTTTGCAACTTAAAATTTTTTATTGACAGACGGCCGGACATACCCTATGATTTAATGAAACCGGTTTCATTAAAAAGGTGAAAATATGACACTTTCGTTTTTGGATCAATTCGATGAAGCGGCTTTGGAAACCGCATCCGTTGCCGTTATCGGCGATATCTGTATCGATCATTATTATTTTACCGATTCGGCGGTATCCGAAATTTCCGTAGAAACGGGGCTCGAAACGGTATCGGTAAAATCGAGCGAGTATTATCTCGGAGGCGCGGGCAATGTTGCCGAAACGCTTCGGACGCTCGGCGTCGGCAAAGTCGATCTCTACGGCATTTCGGGTTCTGATACCGAAAGTGCGATTTTGGAAGCGCTGTGCAAAGAATGCGGAATTTCGACTTCCGGCATCATCGTACAAAAAACGGACTGGCAGACGAACATGTACCACAAAATCATCAAAGACGGAAAAGAGCTGCCCCGTTTCGATTTGGGAAATTTCAATGTCGTTTCCGAAGCGACGCAAAACGCGCTCCTCGAAAAACTCGATGCGTCGCTTTCCGAATACCGTTGCATCATCGTAAACGAACAGCTGCTTTCCGGTTTGACGACCGACCGTTTTATACGCGAACTCAATAAACGTATCGCTTCGACTTCGGGGCAAATCGTGTGGCTCGTCGATACGCGGCACCGCATCGGAAGTTATGAAAACGTCGTCTACAAGATGAACGAGCGTGAAGCGCTCGCGTATTATAACGGAAAAACCGGAAGCGAACGCTCGGTCGAAAAAGCCGCCGCCTCTCTTTCGGCGCGTTGGAACCGGCCGATCGCCGTAACGCTCGGAAAGGAAGGCGCGCTCGCGGTGCAGGACGGTAAAAGCCGCCGCGCACTCGGCATAGATTTTACGCAGCCGATCGATACGGTCGGAGCGGGAGATGCGTTTATCGCTTCGATGGCCGCGGCCCTCGTTTCGGGGCTTTCGTTTTTCGATGCCGTCGATGCCGCAAACCTCGGCGCATCGGCAAGCGTTTTGACGATGTATCGGACGGGGCATCCTTCGCTTTCCGATATGCGTTCCGTCGCGCACAATGCGATGTTTCGCTATCATCCGGAAATTGCGAATTATACGGAAAAGCCGCGCACGCTTCCCGATTCGCACATCGAAATCATCGACGAGGCGGCATTCGAAAATCGCCGTGTCTATCCGCAGGTTGCGATCTTCGATCACGACGGAACGATCAGCGTACTGCGGCAGGGCTGGGAAAGTGTCATGGAAGCCGTCATGGTCGAAGCGGTGACGCAGGATGCGAGCGCGGATGAAGGTATGCGGAAGCGTATTACGGACGATGTCAAAGAGCTTATCGATAAAACGACCGGTATTCAGACGATCATTCAAATGCAGCTGCTCATCCCGATCATAGAAAAATACGGGCTTGTAAAAACCGTCCGTTCGGCGGAGGATTACAAAGCGATATTCGTCCGGCGCTTAAAACAATCGATGCAGGAAAAAGTCGATGCGCTGAGCCGCGGTGAATTGAACACCGACGACGTAACGATAAAAGGAGCGCGAGATTTTTTGCAAACGCTTTTTGAAGCGGGGACGAAATTGTATTTGGCGAGCGGCAGCGATCACGACGACGTCATGCGCGAAGCGGAACTGCTCGGCTATGCGCATCTGTTTACCGGAGGCATCTGCGGTTCGGTCGGCGATCCTGAAAACGATCCGAAAAAAATCGTCATTCAAAAAATTATTAAAGAGCTTGCAGGACGGGGTATCCGTCCGGAAGGCTGCGCGGTTTTCGGTGACGGGCCGGTCGAAATGCGCGAAGCGCACGAAAACGGATTTTTTGCAGTCGGCGTTTTGTCCGACGAAAAACAGCGCTTCGGCGTCAACCCTGCAAAGAGAGCGCGCCTCGTGCTTGCGGGGGCGGACGTATTGATTCCCGATTTTTCGCAGATACGCCGCATTTACGGCGGGGCGTGATCGGTGTGCGATTTTCGCTATCCGTTTCGTACATCGATTGAATAGCATGATTTGAAAATAAATAAAATTATGCGGAGACAGCGTTGTATCGATTGGGATGATATTTTTATCGGTTAATAATTTTTAATAAGGAATGCCATGAGTGCGATGAAATTGTTCGACAGGTCGGAGATGCGCTATTTCCCGCTGTCGGAAAGGAAAAACAAAGTTTTCATCGAACGCGATTACGTCGATGAAAAAACGTATAAAAGCAACGCGTCTCCCGAATTGCGCCTTCGCGCCGAACGCATTGCGGACGAATTGCGGAAAGCGAAAGAGGCGGGCGCTTCCCGTATGTGCGCATTCGGCGCGCACGCGATCAAAAACGGGCTCGGTCCGCTGCTTTCGAAATTCGTTGCGGAAGGATGGTTTACGCACCTCGCGACGAACGGCGCCGGTGTCATCCACGATTGGGAATTTGCGTTTCAAGGACAAAGCAGCGAAGACGTCCGCGCGAACGTCGTGCTGGGACAGTTCGGCACGTGGCAGGAAACGGGCTTTTCGATCAACGCGGCGATCGCCGCAGGCGCATACGAAGGGCTCGGTTACGGAGAGGCCGTCGGCAAAATGATTTCGAAAGACGGCATCGATATTCCGTCGGCAGAAGAGCTCGAAAAGGTCATCTGCGATAAAAACGCTCCGCTTTCAAAGCGCGCTGCCGCCGCCGATTTTCTCGATGAAATACGTTCCCTCGATCTGCCGGAAGGGCGCTTTTTGGCGATAGCGCATCCGTATAAGCGTTTCAGCGTGCAGGCTGCCTGCTATGAAAACGGCGTGCCGTTTACCGATCATCCGATGTTCGGTCACGACATCATCTATACGCATAAAGCGAATAAGGGAGCTGCGATCGGGAGGACGGCGGAAGTCGATTTTTTACGCTATGTTGCATCGGTGAGCGGTTTGCAAAACGGCGTGTATTTGTCGATCGGATCGGCGGTGATGAGTCCGATGATTTTTGAAAAAGCGCTGTCGATGGCGAGGAACGTTGCGATTCAAAACGGGCAAGAGATCCGGAATGCCGCGATCCACGTATTCGATTTGCAGCGCGAAACATGGGATTGGGGAAAGGGCGAGCCGCCTGCGGATAATCCCGCATATTACCTGCGCTTTATGAAAACGTTCAGCAGGATGGGCTGCCCCGTCGATTACACGTCGGCCGATAATCGCGACGTATTGGTGGAGTTGTACAGGGCGCTGCAACGGTAGCCGGCGATTTGTTTTCCGGCCGCCGATTCGATGTAAAAAAATTCTTTGACTTTTCGAAAATGAAGCCGTATAATTTATGGGAACGGTTTCATAAATCGGAGACTGTTTCAGAGAACGAGGGACTGTGATGGATAAAAAGGTAATTGTGGATATGCAGCATATCTATAAATCGTTTTTCGGCGTGCACGCGCTCGACGATGTGTCGTTCGAATTGCGAGAAGGCGAAGTGATGGCGCTGCTCGGCGAAAACGGCGCAGGAAAATCGACACTTGTCAAAATCATCTCCGGTGTCTACACGCGCGACGAAGGCAGCATGAAGCTTTTCGGCAAAGACGTCGAAATAAATCTTTCGCCGAAAAAAGCGCAGGAACTCGGCGTTACGATCATCCATCAGGAACTAAATATGTGCGGGCATCTGACGGTCGCGCAGAATATTTTTTTGGGGCGGGAACTGTGCAAGGGTTCCGTGCTCAACGAACGGGAGATGAAAAAGCGCACGCAGGAAGTGCTCGACGAACTGCAGATGGACGACATCACGCCGGATACGGTTGTCGGCAATCTTCAAGTGTCGAAGCAGCAGATGGTCGAAATCGCAAAGGCGTTTCACACAAATGCGAAGATTTTGATCATGGACGAACCGACGTCCGCGTTGACGAGCAAAGAGATCGATCGGCTGTTCGGTATTATTAAATCGCTGAAAGAAAAGGGTGTCGGCATCATCTATATATCGCACCGCCTCGAAGAACTGCAGGACATCGCCGACCGCGTGACGATCATGCGTGACGGAAAATTTATCACACGCGGTAATTTTAAAGATATGCGTATGGACGAAATTATTAAAAATATGGTCGGCCGCGAAATCAAAGAAAAATTCCCGCGCATATCGACGCCGAAGGGCAAAAAAATATTTTCAATTAAAAATCTTTCGTCGGGTAAAATGGTGCGCGACGTATCGTTCGACGTATACGAAGGCGAGATCCTCGGCATTGCGGGGCTTATGGGAGCGGGGCGGACGGAATCGACGCGCGCGCTGTTCGGCGTCGACGCGAAAGACGGCGGAACGATCGAACTCGACGGCAAAGAGATCTTCGTCAACTGTCCGACCGATGCGATCAGACAGGGCGTCGTGCTTGCTCCCGAAGATAGAAAAAAAGACGGACTGTGTACGAAGCTTTCGATCAAAGAAAACATCGCGCTGCCGAACCTCGATATTTTGTGCAACCGTTTCGGTATCATCGACCGGAAAAAAGAAGCGGCGATGCTCAACAATGCGGTAAAGCGGCTGTCGCTGAAGATGGCAGGCGGCGATAAAGACGCGGCATCCCTTTCCGGCGGCAACCAGCAAAAGCTCGTTGTCGCGAAGTGGCTGTTGCGGGAAAGCCGCGTTATCATATTCGACGAGCCGACGCGCGGTATAGACGTTGCGGCAAAAGTCGAAATATACAATCTTATGAACAAGCTCAAGCAGGAAGGAAAGGGCGTCGTGTTCGTGTCGAGCGAACTTCCCGAAATTTTAGGCGTGGCGGACAGGATCGTCGTTCTGTGCGAGGGACGTGTGACGGGAGAGATGCCCGCATCGGAAGCGACACAGGAAAAAATATTATATCTTGCGACGCGTTTTCTTAATAAAAAAAGCGAAAAAGAGGAAAAAGCAGTATGAGTGAAATGCAAAAACAAAATCCCGTAAAGCGTCTTTTTGAAATTCGCGGCATGGGACAGGTACTCACTGTCACGGCGGGGCTTATCGTGCTGAGTATCGCGTTCGGCATCGTAAACCCCGTATTTTTCAGCAGCCGCAACGTCGGAAACCTTTTGCGCCAAATCGCACCGATACTGCTTATCGGTATAGGGCAGTCGTACGTACTCATTACCGGCAACATCGATTTGTCGATAGGCTCGCTCATCGGCATGAGCTGTATGATCAGCGCGACACTTATGACCAAAGGTGTGAACCCGTGGGCGGCTGTCGTGATCACGCTCGTGTGCTGCCTCGCCATAGGTGCCGCAAACGGATTGCTCGTCGCGCTGTGCAAGCTGCCTCCGTTTATCGCGACACTCGGTACGATGACGATCGCGCGCGGCATTGCGCAGATCGCGAACGGCAACTACAATACCGATTCGATCGGAGAAGCGGCGGAAGGCTTCCGCAATTTTTTCTATTACGGAAAAACGCTCGGCTTTTACAATACGATTTGGATAGCGATCGTACTGTGGTTCGCTTTTAATTTTATATTGACGCGGACGCGGACGGGCCGCCATATCTACGCGATCGGATCGAATGTCGAAGCGGCGCGGCTTTCGGGCGTCAACATCGTGTCGACGACGCTGAAAGCGTATCTCGTGTCGTCGTTCGTTTCGTGTGTAGTCGGCCTTATCACGTGTGCGACAAGCGGCATGGGTACGATGGACAGCGGAAACGCATACGAATTGTATGCGGTCGCGGCGTCCGTTATCGGCGGCGTGTCGACACTCGGCGGGCAGGGACTTTTGTTCGGTACGGTTATCGGCGCGTCGATTTGGGGCGTGCTGCAAAACGGATTACAGTTTGCGGGTGCACCGGTCGCGATCAGAAATATCGTTATCGGCATTATCGTTATCCTTTCGGTATTGCTCGATATCATCGTGCGTACCGGTCGTCACGTCGGCAAAAAATCGGCAAAGAATTCCGCTGCATAAAATGCAGAGAATATATTATTAATTATTATTAATAATAATAGACAATCAGGAGGAAATTATGAAAAAAGGTATTACCTTTATCATCGCAACGCTTCTTTTGGCGGGATCCGTATTTGCAAACGGCAAACAGGATGCGGGTTCGAAAAAAGTTTATTTGATCACGATGGATCAAATGGACCAGCACTGGGTCAACGTCAATCAGGGTTGCGAAAAGGCGGTAAAAGAAATCGGCGGCATCACGTACAAGTGGCTTGCTCCCGATGTAAAAGACGACAACAAACAGATCGAGTGCATCAACAATGCGGTCGCCGACGGTGCGAATGTTATCCTGCTTGCGGCAAACGGTCCGACGGCTGTGCAGTCCGCGTTGAAAGAAGCGGTCGCGGCGGGCGTTAAGCTCATTTATGTCGACAGCCCTGCGAATTTTCCCGGAGAGCAGACGCTCGCGACGGACAATAAAGCAGCAGGCGTAACGGCGGGCAAAGAGCTTATCAAAGCGCTTTCGGCAAAGGGTATTACGTCGGGCTCGATCGGCATCATCAACACGAATGCAGCAACGACGTCGACGCTCGACCGCGAAAACGGATTCCGCAGCGCATTTGCCGGAACGCAGTTCAAGATCCTTGCAACGCAGTACTGCGAAGGCGACGCAGCGCGTTCGAAAGATGCCGCGTCGAATTTTATCGCGCAGGGTTGTGTCGGTCTTTTCGGTGCGAACGAAGGTTCGACGGTCGGTGTGGGAAGCGCGATCGCCGAGTCGAACGGCGCTGCAGTCGGCGTCGGTTTCGATAAATCCGATATGATCATGAATTTGATCCAGCGCGGTTCTCTCATTGCGACGATGGCGCAGAACCCCGACGTGATGGGATACGAAGGTATGAAGAGCGCTGCAAAAGTACTCAACGGTGAAAAGGTCAGCCCCGCCTACTATGATACGGGCGTTTCCGTTTTGACGAAAAAATAAGCGTGTCGAATGCACGTCGATTATTTAAAAATATCGTAATGTAATCGATCCGCCCCGGCGCTCTGCGCCGGGGCATTGTATTTTAAACGCTTGCACGAATATGCGTTTGACAAGTGCCGGTTATTGTATTCCTGTTGCAAAGTGTGAACCGCTGCTCCCGTCAACAGCTGCGCCCGCAAAATTGCGACAGTCGCTTCCAAAGCGCGGTATTCAAATACGCGGAGTTTTCTTCTCGATCCTACGCCGGATGCGGAGGGCGCACTCGCAGATCTGCTGCGAGTGCGGTGCGGCAGCACGGAAACCCCGAAGCAAGCCGGTTCTTCCGAAAGTCCCGTCCTAAAAAAAAATTTATTCGTGAGGCGACACATCCGTATCCGATCGCGTCAGTCCGCACCCGTTCGATCGGGTTGTATATGCTCCCGAACCCGAACAATTCGCTTATCCGTTTTTGCAAGCGGCGGCTATCGCGGCATAATCGCCGATGGCGTTTCCGAGCGCGGCGGGTACGATGCGGCAGCTTTTTCGCGGAACTTCGAGCGTTTCTCTTTCTACGGCGAGCTCCATCGAAGGGCGCAAAAGATTTTCCGAGCGTGCGAAAATGCTTCCGATAACGATACATTCGGGATTTAATAAATCGATCAAAAGGGCGAGTCCGCGTCCGAGGTATTCTCCGGATCGCGCGTAGATGCGCCGTGCGAGTTCGTCTCCGGAATCGGCCGCCTCCGCGATCGTTTTTGCGGTGATCGCTTCGTCCGGTACGGCAAACAATACCGATCGTTCGCCCGATTTTTTTGCATCCGACACCATCGATCGACCGAGACATGCGATGCCGCCTCCGGAACAGAATCCCTCAAACGATCCGCGCTTTCCGTAACCGAGCGGTCCTTCTTCCGCAAGTCTGATGTGTCCCGCTTCTCCTGCGAGTCCGTTCGTACCTTCATAGAGCCTGCCGTCGAGGATGAGTCCCACTCCGAGTCCCGTACCGAAGGTCAAAAATATGAGATTGCGCGTACCCTTTCCCGCACCGAATTTCCACTCGGCGACGGTGCATGCGTTCGCATCGTTTTGCAAAAATGCGGGAACGGAAAGTCGTTCGGAAATATACTCCGTGACGGGGACTGCATCCCAGCCGGGAAGATTCGGCGGCGACATGACAAGCCCCGCCTTTTCATCGAGCGGGCCGCCGCAGCTGATACCTGCCGCTGCCGGATGCAGCGAGTGTTCGGCGATGATGTGTTTTGCCGCAGCGATAAGCGCATCGAGCGTTTTTTGCCACGGTACGCGGCCTGTGGCGATCTGCTCCCGTGCGATAATCGTACACGCATCGTTCGCCCAATCCGCACGTGCGGCGACGACCGCGCATTTCGTTCCGCCGATATCGAATCCGATGTAATCGTTCATAATATAGAGTATAACGTAAAAAGAAAAATCGTTATATAGTCAGGGCTTACGCATGAGAATCTATATTTCCCAAAAAATAACCATTACCGTAAAAAATCGGCTGCACTCCCGACAGCAGCCCTGCCGTTCGCCGCGGCAGACCGTGATTGGAATCGGACTGCGCGAACTTTTTTACCAAAAAGTTCGCTTGCCATCGGTCTGAGCGGCTCGGCGGCATTGCCGCTGCCTCGCGTTCCGCCTTTTTTATTTTATATTATGTCTCTTTTCTGTGTATACTTTTTTCATGCGTAAGCCCTGGTTATATAGCCCGTACTTGCCGTATAAACGCACAAAGACGGATAAGACGGTTTGCAGTGAGGTTTGCCGCTTTTGTCCGATGCCTGGTGAGAGCGTAAAGGAAGTATAGAGAATAAAATACAGCCGGTATTTTAACGACTGTCAAAATCCGGCTTGACTTCTGCAACGGAGGGTCGTATTATTCAGGAAAAGGTAAGCGAAGGTAGAAGTCAATATAGGAGCGGACATAGGGTCTTCGGACATGCTACAGGCAGTGCGGTTCAACTCCCACCGCCTTTGCTTACCTTATTTTTTTAGCTTTATGATCTCATTGAATTTATTAATTTCTTTAGTGGACATAATATGATTCCTATATTGTAATTCAAAATCGCAATGGTTTCGGACAACTTGTATGAATACGGTATCGGCGAAAAAAGGCTTGTCAAAATTCGACGTCCTCAATCTCGTAATCGGATCGATCATCGGATGGGGTTCGTTTATTTTGCCGGGTACTTTTTTTCTGCCGAAAGCGGGCGTGGTGAGCACGGCAATCGGTCTTATCATCGGCGGATTTTTTATCGCGATCATTCAAAAAGCATATCAAGTGATGCTTTCGTGTCACGTCGGCGAAGGCGGTGAATTTTCGTATGCGCTTTCGAATCTCGGAAAGGTTCACGGCTTTGTCGTCGGCTGGTCGCTGAGTCTGTGCTATTTGAGTATGATACCGCTCAACGCGACTGCCTACGTTCTGATTTTGCGCAAAATTTTCGGCAGCGCGGTGCTGTGGGGGCACCTGTATACGATCGGCGGGACGGACGTGTACGCCTCGGACATCATTATCGCTTCAATACCCATCATCGTTTTTACGCTTGTCAATTTGTGCGGCTTGTCGCTGAGTGCCCGCATTCAAAACGTCATGAGCACATCCCTCGTCGTCATTGTCATTGCTCTCTTTTTTATCATCCTCACTAAAAGCGATTTGGAAAATTTTTCACACAATTATTTCGGGGCATCGCAGATCGCGCCCGCAAAAATCGCTCCGGTCGTCGCCATCGTTCCGTTTTTGTTCGTCGGTTTCGACGTCATCCCGCAAGTGTCGAACGATCTCCGTTTTTCGCCTGCAAAAGCGCATGCGACGGCAGTCGTCGGGATCGTGTTCGGCGTCGTCATCTACGCGCTTTTGAATATGATCGCAGGCTTGAGCTACGACCCCGAAAAAGCGTCGAAGCTTGAATGGGCGGTTGCATCTTCGGTGACGGAAAAAACGGGGACGGTCGGTTTTGTGTTTATGTTGATCGCGCTTTTTTCGGCGGTTACCGGCGGCATAAACGGCTTTATGATCGGCAGCAGCAAACTGCTCGGTGCCATCGCAAACGAAAAATTGAGTCCCGCGTTTTTGGGAGAAAAAAACGCAAAGGGTTTGTATCCGAAGGCGATTTTATTTATCGCAGCCGTCAGCTTGATCGGACCGTGGATCGGCAGAGAAGTGATCATCCTTATCGTCGATATGGCCTCCGTACTCGCGGCGTTAGCGTACGGATACGTCGGTTTCGTCGGCATAAAAAAAAGCGTTTCCGCTTTCGATAAAGTATCGAGCGCTCTTGCGTGCGGCATCGGTTTGCTGTTTATCGCACTGCTCCTCTGGCCGACTTCTCCCGCACGGCTGAAAAACGGCTCGATCGTCTTTTTGATCGCATGGACTGTATTGGGGATATTGTTTTACCGTTTCGGTGCGAGCCGGAGATCGAAGGCATAGCGTAAAAATATCGGCCACTCATCGTGCCTTTCGGCGGGTATTT
Organism: Treponema sp. Marseille-Q4523; assembly: GCF_016901105.1. Taxonomy (NCBI): domain Bacteria; kingdom Pseudomonadati; phylum Spirochaetota; class Spirochaetia; order Treponematales; family Treponemataceae; genus Treponema; species Treponema sp. Marseille-Q4523. The sequence goes on from NZ_JAFEVM010000019.1 coordinate 36,132, forward strand.
TTGCCGTGTCGAACGGCGGAGCCGGCGGATTTTGTTTTTTACAACAGCGGACATTTTTTTCTCGACATTTGATCAAATACTTTGTACAATATATCCGTAAAAGTTTTTATGGAGGTTATATGAAAAAGCTATCGGTATGGGCTCTTGCGCTCTGTGCCGCCGTGCTGTGTTTTTCGGCGTGCGGCAAAAAGACCGCTTCAGGCGCCGAGTTTATTATCAGCAACGGTGCCGAGCCGCAGTCGATCGATCCGACGCAGATCGAAGGTGTGCCCGAACATCGCATTTTTTTGGCGCTGTTCGAAGGTCTTGTCGGCTATGACGTAAAAACATGCGAAGCCGTTCCGGGCGTTGCGGAAAGCTGGGAGCGCAGTGCGGACAATACGGTTGTGACGTTCCATCTGCGCAAAACGACGTGGAGCGACGGTACGCCGATCACGGCGAAAACCTTTGTCGATTCGTGGCTCTATTATATGTCGCCGAAAACGGCTGCAGTCTACGGCTATATGCCGGCTTTGGTTATCAAGGGTGCAAAAGAATACAACGAAGGAAAGGCTCCTGCGAGTTCCGTCGGGATCCGCGCCGTCGACGATTATACGTTTGAAGTGACGCTCGTCGGTCCCGTTCCCTATGCGGTCGATATGATGGCGCACTATGCATTTTCGCCGCTTCCGATGCATGCGATAGAAAAATACGGTTCCGAATGGATCAAAAAAGAAAACTTCGTCGGCAACGGTCCTTTCGTGCTCGAATCGTGGGTGCCGCAGGATAAGCTTACCGTCGTTCCGAACGATAAGTATTGGAACAAAGAGAATATATTTTTGTCGCGCATCACGTTTTTGCCGATCGAAGACAGCGTTACCTCGTACAACAAATACAAAAACGGCGAAATCGATTGGAACTCGTCGAGCGCTCATATCCCGCCGGATTTAATCGACGAAGTTGCGCTCCGCGACGATTATCAGTGTGCGCCGTACCTCGGTTCGTATTATGCGTTTTTCAACGTAAACAATAAAACGCTCAAAGACGTCCGCGTGCGCAAAGCGCTCATCCTCGCTCTCGATACGAAAGAACTCGTCGAAAAAGTAACGAAGGGCGGAGAGCTTGCGACCGGTGCTTTCGTTCCCGAAATGGCAGGCTATACTCCGCCGAAGGGTTTTTCGTTCGACCCCGATGAAGCGAAAAAGCTGCTTGCCGAAGCCGGTTATCCCGACGGTAAGGGCTTCCCCGTGCTTACATATATTTTCAATACGAACGAAAAGCACAAAAAAACCGCCGAATGGGTGCAGCAGCAGTGGAAGAAAAATCTCGGCATCAACGTCGAACTGCAGAACATGGAATGGAATTCGTTCCTGACAAAGCGCCAGGCGAACGACTTCGAAATCGCGCGCGCGGGCTGGATCGGCGATTATAAAGATCCGTCGAACTTCCTCGAACTTTTGACGACGGGAAGCGGAAACAACGACGGACGCTACAACGTTCCCGAATTCGATAAGCTCGTCAGCGATGCCGCCCGTATGCCGGCGGGACCTGAACGTATGAAAGTGCTTGAAAAGGCCGAATCGATTGCGATCGGACGGGACGCTGCGGTCATCCCGATGTACATCTACGTTTCGCAGTGCCTTATCGATTTGAATAAATGGGACGGCTGGTACTCGAACGTCCTCGATATTCACTCGTATGTGGGCTTAAAACCGAAAAAATAAAAAAAAATAAATTGCAGAAAATGTAATTTTCTGGTACAATAGACGGAACGGTCTAAAACGGCTGTTCCGTTTTTTTTTATACCGGAGTACTGTATATGGGAAAATTTATTATAAAACGTTTACTCGGTCTCATTCCGACGCTTTTCGTTATCATTACACTGAGTTTTTTTATCACTCGGCTCGCACCGGGCGGCCCCTTTGCAAGTGAAAAAAAAGTACCTCCGGAAATCCTCGCAAATCTCGAAAAGCAGTATCACATGGACGAACCGCTGCTTAAGCAATATATCCGTTATGTTGTCAGTGTCCTCCACGGCGATTTGGGACCGTCGTTCAAAAACAAGGATTTTACGGTCAATCAGCTTATCGGCTCAAGCATGCCGAACTCTCTTCTGCTCGGCGTCATCGCGCTTGCCCTCGCTATGCTCTTCGGTATTACGTTCGGACTCATTTCCGCAGTAAAACAAAACACGTGGGTCGATTACACGACGATGTCCTTTGCGAGCGTAGGTCTTTCGGTGCCGCTTTTCGTTGTGGGGCCGGTCGCGGTGTTTGTCTTTGCGCTTACGCTCAAATGGCTTCCGACCTCCGGCTGGATCACGGGGCGCTACGGATGGAAAACGCTCATCATGCCGGCTTTTACGCTCGCTCTTCCCCGCTTTGCGTCGATCGCCCGACTCACGCGCGCGAGCGTGCTTGAAACGCTCCGTTCCGATTACGTGCGTACCGCTCGTGCAAAGGGTTTGAAAAATTCAGTCGTCATGGTAAAGCACGTGCTCAAAGGCGCTCTGCTTCCGGTCGTCAGTTATCTCGGTCCCGCGTTTGCAGGCATCGTTACCGGCTCGGTCGTTATCGAACAGGTGTTTCTCGTGCCGGGTATCGGAAACTTTTTCGTCAAATCGGCGCTCAACCGCGATTATACGCTCATCATCGGTACGGTCATCGTATATTCGGGCATCCTCATCGTTATGAATCTTATAGTCGATATTTTGTACGGATTCCTCGATCCGAGGATCTCTTATAAATAACGGGAATATTAAAACGCTATGATTAAAAAACAAAAAAAAGCGACGAACGAATTCAATCAGGAAATGAAATCGGTGTCGCTGACGGCCGATGCGTGGAACCGCCTGCGAAAAAATAGAATGGCGTATGTGAGTTTTTGGATAGTCGTCGTCTATGCGCTCATCGCGCTTTTTGCGCCTGTGCTGCCGTTTTATCCGTATGCGCAGCAAAATCTCAATCATACGAATCTTCCGCCGTCGTTTCAAAAAGCGGGAGCCGTCGAACTCGTAACGCGCAAAGCGTATTTTGCAAAAGTGATGGCAAAGGAAAAGCGCAGCGAATACAACGCTGAAGAACGGGCGGCGATCGCTGCGATCGAAGAACGCAATAAAACCGATCCCGAACAGAACCGGAGATATTTGTTGGGCACCGATTCTCTCGGACGCGATATGCTGTCGCGCACGGTGTACGGCGGACGCATCTCCATGATGGTCGGTCTCATCGGCACGGTGACTGCGCTTCTCATCGGCATCGTTATCGGTGCGATCGCGGGCTACGCCGGCGGAAAAATCGATTCGTTTCTCATGCGCTTTGTCGATGTCATGTACGGACTGCCGTATATGCTCGTCGTCATCATTATGATGGCGATCGTCGGGCGAAACGTCGCCATCCTCTTTATCGCGATCGCGCTCGTGTCGTGGCTCACGATCGGACGCGTCGTGCGCGGACAGGTGATGAGTTTGAAAAACATGGAGTTCGTTCTTGCCGCCCGTTCGATGGGAGCCCGTCCGTGGCACATCATCATGCATCATCTCATTCCGAATACGGTCGGCATCATCATCGTGTATACGGCGCTGTCGCTTCCGTCTTTTATCATGAGCGAAAGTTTTTTGTCGTTTTTGGGACTCGGCATTTCTGCACCGCTTGCGTCGTGGGGTTCGCTCATTGCGGACGGCGTGCAGGGTATGGCGCTCTATCCGTGGTGTCTGCTTGTGCCGGCAATCGTTATGACGGTGTTTTTATTTGCAATGAATTTTTTGGGCGACGGCGCGCGCGATGCATTCGATCCGCAGTCGAAAAACAGGGTGTGAGGCATATATGACGGACGAAGTGATTTTACAGGTAAAAGACCTCCGCACCTATTTTTACACCGACGCGGGAGTCGTAAAAGCCGTCGACGGTTTGACTTTCGACCTGCACAAAGGCGAAACGCTCGGACTCGTCGGCGAGTCGGGTTCGGGAAAGAGCGTTACGAATCTTTCCATTATCAATTTGATTCAAACGCCGCCGGGAAAAATCGAAGGCGGGGAAGTGCTGTTTAACGGCGAAGATTTGTTAAAGATGAGCGATGCGCGCCTGAGAGAGATACGAGGCGACAGGATCGCGATGATCTTTCAGGATCCGATGTCATCTCTCAATCCGTATCTCCGGATTTCGACGCAGATGATCGAAACGATATGCCTGCATCAGGGGTTGAACAAAAAGGCTGCAAAAGAAAAAGCGATCGAAATGCTGAAGCTTACCGGCATCCCTGCGGCGGAAAAACGTATCGACGGATATCCGCATCAGTTTTCAGGCGGTATGCGTCAGCGCGTCATGATCGCAATGGGGCTGTCGTGCAATCCCGACATACTCATCGCGGACGAACCGACGAGCGCACTCGATGTGACGATCCAGGCGCAGATACTCGATTTGATGCAGGATTTGACCCACCGTCTCGGAACCGCCGTCATTTTGATAACGCATTCGCTCGGCGTCGTTGCCGGAGTGTGCGACACGATCGTCGTCATGTACGCCGGCCGCATCGTCGAACGCGGTACGACGGAAGATATCTTTTACGATACGAAACATCCGTATACGCAGGGGCTTATCAAATCGGTGCCTCGTCTTGACCGCGACGACGAAGGCAGGCTCTTTTCGATCGAAGGACAGCCGCCGAATGTGGTCGATTTGCCCGACTGTTGCCCGTTTTATCCGCGCTGCCATAAGGCATTGCCCGTGTGCAAAAACCGCTATCCGCCGGTCGTGCAGTTTTCCGGTACGCACCGCGCGGCGTGTTGGCTCTATGCGCAAAAAGACGGCGGAACGTTTACCGCAGAGGACACGACCAAATGAGCGACAATATCCTTGAAGTACATGATTTGAAAATGCATTTTTCCGACGGGAGCGAAGGCCTTTTCGGCGGCAAAAAAAAGTATATCTACGCGATCGACGGCATCAGCTTTGAAATAGCGAAGGGCGAAACGCTGGGACTCGTCGGCGAATCGGGCTGCGGAAAATCGACCGTTGTGCGGGCGGTTTCGCACTTGTACAAACCGACGGCGGGAAAAGTGCTGCTCGACGGAAAAGATTTGACGAAGATGAAAAAGTCGGAAATGATCGCGGTCCGGCGCGATATGCAGCTCGTGTTTCAGGATCCCTATTCGTCGCTCGATCCGCGCATGACGACGTCGGAAATCATCGCCGAACCGATGCGCATTTACAAAAAATACGGACTGCTCGATATAGCCGAAGCCGATATCACGTCCCGCGTCGAACACCTCATGGAACTTGTCGGTCTTTCGAAATTTTTCAAAAACAGATTTCCGCACGAATTTTCAGGCGGTCAGCGGCAGCGTATCGGCATCGCACGCGCGCTTGCGCTGAAACCGCGTCTCATACTTGCCGACGAACCCGTTTCCGCACTCGACGTTTCGATCCAAGCGCAAGTGTTGAACCTTTTTAAAGACATTCAAAAAGAGATGGAGCTGTCGTATCTGTTTATCGCGCACGATTTGGCGGTCATCAAATACATTTCCGACAGGATCGCCGTCATGTATCTCGGCAAGATCGTCGAAACGGGCGGCTATAAAGACCTCTATGCGAATCCGCTACATCCGTACACGAAAGCGCTGCTTTCCGCCGTTCCGATCCCCGATCCGAAAGTCGAACGGCAGCGTCAGCGCATCATATTGAAAGGTGACGTTCCTTCTCCCGACACGCAGCGACCGGGCTGCTATTTTTACGACCGCTGTCCGAACCGCATGGAAAAATGCAAACGGTGTCAGCCGAAATTCGTTCAGCCTGCAGGGGCGGCGGCCGATCACAGCGTCGCGTGCTTTTTGTACGAGTGAGCGGAGCGGCGTGCGGGCAGCCGATTCCACTCGGCGTGCACCATGCTTTGCCATACGGTTGATGATTTTTTCCAACCGTTTCGCGCATTGATTGAATGGTAAGTTTCGAAAATAAATAAAATTCTGCGGAGGTCTGTAATGAGCGTAGCGATTACGGTACAGCATGCGCTGAAAAAATTCGAAGACGGCAGCGTCGTTATCCCCGACCTTTCGATCAAAGTCCGTAACGGAGAATTGTTTACGCTGCTCGGTCCGTCGGGCTGCGGCAAAACGACGCTTTTGCGGATGATCGCCGGTTTCAACAGCATTGAAGGCGGCAAAATTTATTTTGACGATCGGGAGATAAACGATGTCGATCCCGGCAAGCGCAATATCGGTATGGTGTTTCAAAACTATGCGATTTTTCCGAATATGACGGTGCGTAAAAACGTCGCATTCGGACTACGCACTCGGAAGCTTCCGCCCGAGCAAATCAAAAAAGAAACCGATACGTTTTTAAAACTCGTGCACGTCGACCAATACGCCGATCGAATGCCCGACAGATTGTCGGGCGGACAACAGCAGCGTGTCGCCCTTGCCCGCGCTCTTGTCATACAGCCCGATGTTCTGCTTATGGATGAACCGCTGTCGAATCTCGATGCGAAGCTGCGGGTTGAAATGCGCTCCGTTATAAAAGAAATACAAAAAAATGTCGGTATAACAACGGTTTATGTAACCCACGATCAGGAAGAAGCTATGGCTATTTCCGACAGGATCGCCGTTATGAAAAGCGGTGTCATACATCAGTGCGGCCGTCCGCAGGATATCTATATGCGTCCTGCAGATACCTTCGTTGCGGGTTTTATCGGAAAGTCGAATATGATGGAAGCTTCGCTGAGCTGGAACGGAGAAGACGCGCGACTGGAATTTGCCGGCGGTTACGCCGTTTCCGTTAAAACGATCGATCCCGCGAAAAAGCTGACGGGTAAAGTTCTCGTTTCCTGCCGACCCGAAGAGCTGATCATCAATCAAAATAAAGACGACAGCGGCATATCGGCGGAAATCGTCGACAGCGTATTTCTCGGATTGAACACGCATTATTTCGTGCAGTTTGCGACGGGAGAGCGTACCGAAATCATCCGCGAATCCGATGTCAATAAAATGATTCCGGTCGGAACGAAAATATCGCTGAAAATCAATACCGAAAAAATCAATATTTTCGATGCGGATTCCAAAGAAAGCATTATGCAAGGCGTAAAACGAATAGACGAAGGAGAATGATCAAAAGTGCCGGCTGAAATATCGCCGTCACTTTTGATTGCGAGTTTGCGCGGATGTTTGCGGAAGATATGTACACGTATCGTTTCGATGAAAATCAAATGAATACGATATAGTATGATTTCGCAAACTCGATTTATTGAACGTGTGCGCCTGTGCGCACGGCTAAAAACTTTTTCGGATGTCGAGACATTCCTGCAAAAGTTTTTATGGGAGATATGCATGCATAGACGGAAAGTGTTCGAATTTTGGAATATTATCGCGGTCGTCATATTTTTCCTTTTTGTTTTATTTCTTATCTATCCGATCGGAGGATTGCTTCGTGAAGCGGCTTACGTAGACGGCAGCCTTTCGTTCGATGCGTTTGCCCGTTTTTTTGCCAAAAATTATTATTATTCGACCGTATTCAACAGCTGTAAAATTGCTGCGGTAGTCATGCTGTGCTGCCTTTTGCTCGGCATACCCTTCGCGTATTTTTATACGTTTTTCAATTTGCGCGGCAGGAAATTTCTCTTTGTGATGAGCCTGCTCTGTACGATGTCCGCGCCTTTTATCGGCGCGTACGCATGGATTTTGCTTATGGGCAATAACGGACTTGTAACGCGCATACTGCAATCCTTCGGCATTCCGCACGTTACGATTTACGGTTTCGGCGGCATCGTGTTCGTACAGACTTTGAAGCTTTTTCCGCTCGTGATGATTTATATGAACGGCGCTTTCCGCGATATAGACCGCTCGCTTATGGAAGCTGCGGAAAGCATGGGCTGTAAAGGAGTCGATCGCTTTTTCCACGTACTCATGACGCTGACCATGCCGACTATTTTGGCGGCGGCGCTCATCGTGTTTATGCGCTCTTTTGCGGACTTCGGCACTCCGCTTCTTATCGGGCGGGGATATACGACTTGTCCCGTTTTGATTTACAACGCGTACCTCGGCGAAAACGGTGCGGACAATCACTTTGCTGCGGCGATCAGCGTTCTCGTCGTGCTTATAACGGCGGTCATTTTTCTCATTCAAAAACTTGCGACGAATAAATTTAAATTCACGATCAGCGCTATGCACCCGATCGAAGTGAAAAATTGCCGCGGCGTCAAAGGCGTGCTGATGCATATCTATTGTTACGTGCTCGTTGCGATCGCCATGCTGCCTCAGTTTTACATCATCTACATATCGTTCAGAAATTACAACAACAGCATTCAGCTGCCGGGTTATTCGCTTATTAATTATCAAAAAGCGTTCCAAAAAAATTTATTTCGCGCTACCGGCAACACGCTGGTAGTCGGTTTTTTTACGCTCGCGATCATAATACTTATTGCGGTGTTGATTGCGTATCTTGTGGTGAGACGCAGCAGTATCATGAGTCACACGCTTGATACGATTTCGATGCTGCCGTATATCATGCCGGGTTCCGTAATCGGTATTGCGCTTGTCATTGTGTTTTCCAAGCCTCCGTTTGCCATTGCCGGTACGCTCGGCATTATGATCGCGGCTTTGGCTATACGAAGGCTGCCCTTTACGAGTCGATCCGCCGCCGCCGCCATGATGAAGATAACGCCGAGTATCGAAGAGGCGGCGCTGAGTCTCGGAGCGACTAAAATAAAAACATTTGCGGGAATTACCGTGCCTATGATGTCGAGCGGCATCATTTCCGGTGCGGTTTTGAGCTGGGTGTCGATTATTACCGAAATGTCGAGCGGTGTCATTTTGTATAATAACAGAACGATGACGCTTACGATCGGGACCTATGTACAGATCAATAACGGCGTTTACGGAGTGGCCGCCGTGTTTGCGTCCGTTACTACGATTTTAACAATTATTTGTTTGGCGGTATATTTGCGTTTTACGAAACTCGAAGACGTGCAGGTGTAATATACCGCGATTTGTTCTTTGTTGATTGATCGGAAGTTTTCCGGTTATTATAATAAACGGATGTTGATTCGAAGTCCGCGAAAGCGGACATGTAGAATCGGTTCTTTACAGAACGAGCCGCAGGCTCTAACATCCTGTAAAAGTTTTTATAGGAGGTGATACAAAGCGCCGTCTGAAATATCGCCGTCGCTTTGTATTTCGAGTTTGCGCGGATGTTTGCAGAAGATTTGTATACATATCGTTTCGATAGAATCGTATGCGTATGATACAATTTATTTTGCAAACTCGTCTATTAAACGAGTGCGCCGCTAGAAACGTCGGAGCAAAGCTCCTCGTTGCGAGGCTCGCGCACGGCTAAAAACTTTTTCGGAAATTGATATTTCCTGCAAAAGTTTTTATAGGAGGCTTTATGAAAAAAACATTGTTCGCTTTTATGCTGCTTGCAGCGGGAATGTGCGTGTATGCACTGGGTTCGAACGATTCGAAGGCGGCGGAAAGTGCAGGTCCTCGCCCCGCATGGGCAAAGAGCGCCGACGAAGTCACCGGTGTCGTAACGATCTATACGACCTTTGAAGAAACGCAGCAGCAGATCATTCTCGATCTCTGGAACAGACTCTATCCGAAATGCAAAGTCGAAATCGTAGCCGATTCCGTCGGTACGCTTGTAACGAAGATACGCGCGGATGCGTCGAGCAAGGCGGACTGCATCGTGGGCGGTATGTTCGCCGCGGACGGAACGAAGTATCACGATGTGCTTCAGCCCTATACATCGACCGTCGAAAACGAACAGCTCTTTCATGACAAGTCCGGCTACTATACGTATTGGGACGTTCAGCTCATGTGCCTCGTCGTGAATCCGAAGATCTTAAAAAATTTGGGTGTTACGGTAAAAGGTTATCAGGATTGTCTCAATCCGAAGCTCAAGGGTAAAATCATCCTGGCAGACCCCGCGGCCGCTTCATCCGGCTGGCGGCAGCTTCAGACCATGCTCGCGTGTATGGGAGATACCTTTGACGACGCGAAAGGCTGGGCCTATGTCGAAAAAATTATGGGGCAAAGTTTTAAAACCAATTCTTCAAAGGACGTGTTCAATCTTGTAAACGAAGGCGAATATGCGGTAGGGCTTTCGTACGAATCGACTCCGGCAGGTATCATTTCTCTCGGCGGCGCGGTTATGGAAATCGTCTATCCCGTCGAAGGAAATACGGCGATGGCGTCCGGCGGTGCCGTGTGCAAAAATTCTCCGAACCTTACGGCCGCAAAAGCCATGATCGATTTGTGCGCATCGAAAGAATTCCAAGATGAACGTGCAAAGATCTTCGGCCGCCCGACCAACAGCAGGTGCAAGCCGACGAATATGCCCCCGACGGACAGCTTTAAGCTTATCGAACTCGATCACGATTACTTGAGTAAAAACAAAGATAAGATGATCGAGCACTGGAACGATTTGTGGGCGAAGGTCAAAGGCCGTTAATTACATACTGCCGTCTCCGATAGGTTTTCGGAGACGGCGCATAAAATCAGTATATCGGACAAATTCACTTTTGAAAAGTGAATTTGTCCGCCCTGTCCGATCGTCTGTCGCTGTGTCGTTGCGAATGCGACCGGTATCAAAGGATAATGCGACCGTGCCCGGCTGTGTGATATGCCGGGTCTGTCGATTGACACAAGTTCGCTTCGCCGATACCATTCGTTCATGATGCACGAAAAACTGCCGCACGGGAAACTTGCCGTCAAACTCATCGCACTCGATTTGGACGATACGCTTTTAAACCGCGATTTGACGATTTCGCCGCGTACGGTTTCCGCGCTGCGCGCCGCCGCTGCACGGGGTATCTTTGTTGTCATCTGTTCCGGCCGCGCGGAAAGCGGCATCCTTCCGTTTGTCAGGCGGCTCGATATCGCGGGTTTGCAAACCGGCAGATACGTCATCGCGCTCAACGGAGCGGTCGTATTCGATTTGCACACGCGCGAGCCGCTCTTTTCAAAAAATCTTGACGGCGACGTGCTGCTCGAAATATTTTGCGAAGCGGAAAAACGCGGACTTTGTGCGCAAGTGTACAGTGCTTCTACGATCTATGCTTCCGTCGATACAAAATGGTCGCACCTCGATTCGGACATTTCGGGACTTCCGCTGAAAGTCGTCGACGATTTTCCGTCGTTTTTGAAGTGCGGATATGCAAAGATGCTGATTTCCGCGGATCCGAAAGATATCGATGAATTTATTCCCTTTCTGCGTGAAAAATTTCGCGGTAAAGCCGACTTCTTTATCAGTAAGCCGTTTTTTCTCGAAGTGATGCCGCCGGACTGCGGCAAGGGCGAAGCGGTGCTCTACCTTGCGCAAAAGCTCGGCATAGAGCGAAGCGAAACGATGGCGTTCGGCGACAGCATGAACGACGAATCGATGCTGCGCATGACGGCGCACGGAGTCGCGATGTCGAACGGTCTTCCGCAGATTCGGGAAGCGGCCGCGTACGTGACGCGCAAAAGCAACGACGAAGACGGCATCGCCGATTTTCTCGAAGCCTTTGTATTGTAGCATGTCCCTTCGTGATCGCTGTAGCTCGGCGAAAATCGACAAACGCGCCGCAGAGTTCCGGAATAATTAACCGCTCCGCGCGAATAAATCGAAGCGGGTATCTAAAAGCCGATCTGTCCTCGTTTGCTCGAAACGTGCTATACTTTCCGTATGCTCGATTATATTTTGATCGGATGTGCGGCATTTATTATTATCTTTGCGCTGCGGTATTTTATTAAATTGACGGAACGCGATAAGCGTAAAACGGCCGGTACGCGGCAAAAGATGTATTCGTTTGCGAATTGTCCGCTTTGCGCTTTTCCGTTGTATAAAGAAGACTTGTATTCGCGCGTATTTCGGCCGATGACGGTAAGCGACCAGCGCTGCATCATCCTCGGCTGCCCGCATTGTTATCCGAAAACCGAACCGGGCGTAAAACGGGTATGTCCCGTATGTCATAAAGAAGTTCCGCCGGAGGGACACCTCGTCGCACGACTTTTTAATAAAACGAAGGACGGTAAAAAGCACGTCATCGTTACCGGCTGCTCTGTGTGCTGCAAATACGAACCGTCGTGAAGCGGATGCATTGTCCTCGATAACGCAGTGTCCCGAGCTAAAGCTTTCAAAATGATATACCGATAATGAAGGGAATAGACGGCTTTATCGGTCAATATTGTTTAAAACCGTCGTTTTAAAATCGTTTATCGGTTATAATTAAATATATAAGGGAGTTTTATGAAAAAAATTATATTCGTCGCCTGCTTTTACTGCGCATTAGTAGGTGTATACGCAGCCGGCTCCAGAGATATAACGAAAACCGAATTTAGCGCTCCGGAAAGCTGGCAGGAAACGGTCGATATTTCGGCGAAAAAAAAGGGAAAATACAATATCCTCGTGACGGCTCGCGATATTGCCGGAAATGTCGGCTATGCGGGGCCTTTTAATATGTATATAGATCCCGCTTCGGATTTACCCGTAACGTCGATCGCGTTTCCGAGTTCGGGCGCGGCCGTAAACGGTAATGTGGATATCGTCGGGACATGTTATGATGACGATAAGGTTTCGCAGGTTTCGCTGCGTATCGACGGCGGCGAACAAACGTATACGGCAAAGGGCACCGAATTTTGGTCGTACTCTCTCGATACGGCGTCGTTAGACGAAGGTCTGCACATCGTCGAAGTATGGGGTGTCGATGTAAACGGTGTTCAGGGGAAAAGCGTAAAGACTTCGTTTAATTTGGACAGACGGCAGCCCGTCACGAATGTTACGAATACCGGAGCAGGTTCTTTGGTATCGGGTACCGTACAGCTGGAAGGAACGGTTGAAGACGGCAACGGTATAGAGCGCCTTTTTTATTCGCTCGACAACGGGAACAAATTCGAAGAAGTGCGCCTTTCATACAATAAAAAACTGAACCGCTCAAATTTCAAACTTCCCGTAAAAACGACACTGCTTTCCGACGGGCCGAACGTATGTTGGTTTAAAGCGATCGATAAACAGGGTTCGACGGGAATTTATACCTTTTTGTTTTTCGTAGACAATGTTGCACCGACACTTTCGTTTATCTATCCGGACGATGAAAACGAAACCTTTCCGAGCGTTTTTTCCGTTGCGGGAAAGGTCGCCGACAGTACGGAACTCGAGTCTCTTTCGTGGGTATGCGGCAAAGCGAGCGGCGACATTCCCGTAACGCCGGGCAACGATTATTGGGTCAAAGAATTCGATTTCAGCGGCACGAATACAAAATCGCTTCTCATCGAATTCGTTGCAAAAGATGTTGCGGGAAACGTCGTGCGCGCGAAAAAAAAGATCGCGATCGATAAAGCGAAAGACAAGCCCGGTTTGGAAATCGTCAGTCCGAAAGCGGGCGAAAAGATAGACGGTGCTCTTTTTGTCGCCGGTTTGGGATACGCAAACGCGTCGGAAATCCGTTATCGGATCGATAAGGGTGAAGAAAAAACCGCTGCTGTCTCCGGATCGTCGGGTACATTCACCGCAACCGAAGACGAACTTCCGGCCGGAAACCATACGCTTGTCGCATACGCCGTACGTGCCGACGGAACGGCGGGAAATGCGCATACCGTTCAATTCTCTTCAATAGGAAAAGCGCCCGTCATCTCGTTTGAATCGGGCGGTTCCGTCATTCCGTTATACGGTGCGCAAAATAAAGTTTCGACTGCCGTCCGCATCAAAGCGGAAGCGGGCTTGCACGAAGTGCTTGTCGGTTTTAACGGCGAAGAAGAAAAAGCGCTCGTCGTAAAAGAGGGTCAAACCGAATTTACCGTGCGCCCGCCCGTAAACGAAAAAATGCCCGGGGGAATATATTCGATATCCGTCAGCGCGACTGATACGGCAGGCCGCGCCGTCCGCCAAAAACTGCTCATAGGCATTGCCGGTAACGCCGCTTCAAGCGACTCCGCCGCGTTTGTGTGGGCGGGAAGGAGAATCGGAAATGCTGCCGTTCTCGAAGCGGGCGAGTCTTTGACCGGTTTGTATTATTCGGCCGACGGTGCGCAGATCGAAAGCGCCGAATTGACCGGCTCTGCGGAGCTCAGTTGCGAAGCTGAAGGCAACGTCGTAAAAATCAGTGCGGCAAAAGACGGCACCTATAACGGCATACGCTTAATGATACGTACAAGCGACGGTAAAGAAATGACGAGCGAAAGCATCGATATGCTGGTCGATACGGCCTTTCCGAGTATAACGCTCGAACGAGCCGCGTCATCGTCATACGTAAAGGATTCGATCGTGTTTTCAGGAAGCGCGAGCGGTACGCTGCTCCCGCCCGAATATCGCCTGTCGTCCGCATCTTCGGATGAAGTTTTAACGGGAACGCTCGAAAGCCGTTTCGAAAAAACGCTCGACGTAAAAGGCTTTCCCGACGGAGCGCTCCTGCTCACCGTCGTCGCCGTGGACAGCGTCGGTAAAAGAACTGCAGAGCACGGAATTTTTATAAAAGACACCGAAGCGCCGGACGTGCGTATGGTGATGCCCTCATCGGGCGATAAGGTAAACGGTTCGGTAACGGCGGCTTTTAAAGTCGATGAAAAATTCGGCGGCGTAAAAGCCGAATATAAATCCGACGATAAAAATTCCGTGTGGAAAGAATTTCCGTATGCATCGCTCTCGAACGTCGTTATCGGCACGGCATCGGAACCGATAAGCAAAAACATGCAGTTCCGCTTTACCGACGATGCCGGAAACGTAAAGCTCATCGATACATACGACTTCGATATCGATACGGCTGCGGATGCGCCCGTCGTCGAAATACATTTACCGTTTGAAAATCAGATCATTGTCAAAGATTTCGAGATTTCGGGTATCGTCTACGACGACGACGCTCCGGCGAAAATTTATTATAAAATCGATAATGCGCCGTATACGGCGATCGACGTTACGCATACATTTTCTATTCCGATCGCGCTTTCGTCTTTGACCGACAACGAGCACACGATCAGCATATACGGCGAAGACATTTACGGCGTAAAAGGTACGCCGGTCGAACGCAAGATCAGAGTGTCGCTCGAAAAGCCGTCGGCGCAGATGACTTCGCCCGATATCAGCGAAACGGTAAAAGGTCTCATAACGATAGGCGGTACGGCTTCCGACGGCAACGGTATCGGAGAAGTGTACATATCGGTGAATAACGGAAACAGTTTTTTGCTTGCCGAAGGCGCGGAAAAATGGACCTATTCGCTCAATACTCAGGTTATCGGCGACGGCACTCACGTCGTCCTCATCAAAGCGATCGACAAGTACGGGCAGGAA
Source organism: Treponema sp. Marseille-Q4523 (assembly GCF_016901105.1). Classification (NCBI taxonomy): domain Bacteria; kingdom Pseudomonadati; phylum Spirochaetota; class Spirochaetia; order Treponematales; family Treponemataceae; genus Treponema; species Treponema sp. Marseille-Q4523. The sequence continues at coordinate 51,362 of NZ_JAFEVM010000019.1, forward strand.
TCGATATCGTCGACCTTGATCAATACCGACAATACTCCGCCTTCATTGGAAATCGAATATCCTTTGGCGGGTTCCGCGCTCGATAAAGATTTATTTATATCCGGTCAGGCATGGGACAATATTTCGCTTGAAGGCGTAACGCTCAAAGTAAAGAGCCTTTCGAATACGACCGTTCCCGCATCTCTTGCACAGATAAAATTGAAGACGGAACTGCTTATCGCCGAAAGCATCGATATCGCTCCGCTGCCTGAAGGGCGCTACAATTTGGAAATATCCGGCATCGACAAAGCGGGCAATACGAACGAAGCCGCCGTAAATTTCGATGTGTCCCGAAAAGCCGATAAAAATAAAATCGAACTGCTGTATCCTCTGAACGGACAAACGCTCTGCGGCGAGTTCAACGTGTACGGACGCACGGATCCGGCGTCGAACATACAACAGGTATCGCTGTTTATAGACGGAAAACAGATAGCGACGACCGATGTGTCACCGACGTATTATTCGTCGTTCCGGCTGAATCCCGAACTTATAAGCGACGGCACGCACACGATCGAAATAAAAGGGATACTTCCCTCAAGCCAGACGGTTATTTCAAGCGGCGTTTCCGTGCAGTACAAAGCGGACGGCCCGTGGATCACGATCGATAACCTTGCGATGGGCGACTTCGCGGTCGATCGTCCGTATCTGAAAGGCAGTGTCGGCTATTCCGTTTCGCAAGAAGAAAAAGATGCCGTCTTTGCAAAGGGCGCATCCGCGGATGCGAAACGACTTTTTGCGGGAAAACGTCTCAAATCGGTTGAAGTGAGCTTCAATAACGGACGAACCTTTGTTCCGGCAAAACTCAAAAAAGGCTGGCAATACCGTATCGAAACGGAAGACATGGTTGAAGGCAATCATTTTTTGCTCGTCCGTGCCGTCATGGAAAATAAAGAAGTTGCGATATGCAGGACGATCGTAAAAATCGATAAAACAGTCCCGAATATAACGCTTATCTCTCCCGGTGCCGGCGGCCGTTATAACGAAAGTATAACGTTTACCGGTTTGATATCGGACAATATCGAAGTGCAGGATGCAAACGCCGCGCTCCGAAAAGGCGACAAAGCGACGTACGGGGTGCCCAAATTCATACAGGGTCTGCATTTCGAAGCGGGCTTTTGGGGCGCAACGCTGTGGAATATGGGCGTCGGTTTAAGCTTTTTCGACGACAACGTAAAGCTGCAGTTTCATTACGGGCAGTTTACGCAGGATCAATTCGACTGGTTTTATAAAACGCAAGACCGCTCGCTGCGGCAAATCCGTTACGGCGGACACGTCGGGTCTATAAAACTTTTGGCGAACGTATTCGAACTGCCTTTCGGCTACTATTTCGGTCCCGATTGGCACTGGCTGTATTTGAATGTAGCCGTCGGAGCGCAGTTTTCGCTGTTCAGCGAAACGCAGAGCGGAAAACCCCAAGTGCTTTCCGCCGGTTTGGTACAGCTCGAATTCCCGCGCGTAAAGCTGTACAAACGAAAATACTTCAGCTCGTTCTCCTTTTTTACCGAAGGGCAGCTGTGGTTTATTCCGTCCGATGTCGGCGGATCGTCGATCAAATCCGTTATGCCGCACATAAGCGGCGGCGCGCGTGTAAATGTATTTTGAACCGGAAGACAATATGAATCAAAGCAGTTGTCCGAAAAAATCGGGCAATAACTTTTGGAGGCGGGTTATGAAAAATATTTTATTATTAAAAAATAAAAATGTCAGGATGAAACGCGGTCTCTTATTTTCGGCAATACTTTTTGCCCTTATGATCCTGTATACTGCGTGTCCGCAGTACGTTGCACTCGGCGGGGGTGTGGATATTTTACCGCCGAGCGGCGAAATCACTTACCCCGATGCGGGGGAAACTCCGATCCGCGGAAGCTTTGTGCTCAAGGGAACGGCAAAGGACGACGAAGGCGTACAAGCCGTCTCGATCGTGTTTGAAAACATAGATACGAAAGACCGAAAAGGTCCGTTTTACGCCGAGGTTTCAAACTCCGGCTCATACGAAACATCGTGGACTGCAAACATCACTAACGAATCCACGGGAACGGTAGACAATCATCCTCTCGTAAAAGTGTACCCGATTCCCGACGGTGAATACACGGCCATCGTTACCGTTACCGACAGCAACGGTAAAACGTCAAACTTTACGAAGAACTATAAAATCGATAATACACCTCCCGTGTTCATCGTTTCGCGCCCGTCGACGATTATCTTAAACGATGACAGTACCGCACAGGCCGACCCTTACGGTTCGGTTTTTACGGTTGTAGGACAAGCGGAAGATCGAAGCAAAATAGAGGATCTTACTTTAACAGTTGACGGGACGAATATAAGCGTTTCGAAAAAATTTGTCGGAAAAAATATAAACGAAGAAATAGCTACTGCTACAAAGAATGCTACCGAGTTTACCGATCCCTTGTATAAATATAACGCCGACAATGCGAGTCCGAAAATTAAAGCGCATATATCTTTAACAGACAATGCGCGTTTTTTTAAAGGCGACGGAAATGAAGGTGAGGGAAACACTTCGGAATGGTATTATTTGCGGGATAGGGATATCCGATCGGTTTTGGACAAGGGGTATACCGCCGATGTTATAAACGATTATTTTGCCGGAAAAAGAGGTTCGGCTTCTTCATCGAATAAAACGCTGAAGCTTTTGGCAAAATTATATGACGACAATGATCCTGAGGGACAGTCTGTAAAGCAGATATTGTTTAATGCCCGCATCATGACCAAAGCTGACCCTGTCATTACCGATCAAAAATTTTCCTTTTTTACGCTCGATCCGAATAAATCGCCCGGTTTTAAAGTAACAAACGGAACCAATTTTCCTCAATCCTTTCCCGCGGCGACTCCAGATGCAAATTTGCCTCATCCCGGTGTAGAGTTTTTCAGCGGTTCGGTGCGGCCTAAAGTTTTTCTCAAGCTTATTCCGAATAAAAACGGCACTCGGTTGGTTGACCCTTTCACTTACAACGGATACAGAGCGAGCGGTATTGTCATCAATATGTATAAATGCAACGATGATGTTGCGTACGTTACTTCCGGCGATAAAAAAATATTGAATTTGGTGCAGTCGGCTACCCCTGCTTATTCTTTAAAATTTGCGGATCTATCGACACAGGACGAGGCCGATAACGTTGTTACCGGCACAAATGAATTGACTGTACAATGGCAGCTGCCGAATCCTGCTGGTTTTTCCGCCGGATATTATGTAATAGAAGTGGAAGGAAAAGATACCGAAAATAATGATTTTGTTGCTTATGACGGAAATAATTCGCCCGGAGGCTCTTTCGTTATCAAGTTTGAAGCGGCAGGCAACAACCTTATGATACTTCCCGGTGCTCCTTCCGGTTTTGTAAAAGAAGCTTTTCATGTCATTGCAAATGTTTCTTCCGGGCAGCCGGTTACCAAAGTATGTTATAAATTTGATGGAGCGGCAGGAGAAAGCGATACGGAACTTCCGCACTCTTCCGGAACCGAATGGAAAACCGCTGCGCCTGTTTCGATTACTTCATTATCGGAGGGAGAACACAAAGTTCATTTTTGGGCTAAGAATAGTACGAATCAGACTGCTAATGCCGAAATAGCATTTATTAAAGATACAATAGCTCCCATACCGGATTTAAAATATCCTCATGCCAATGCCGAGCAGGCGGGAACCGTAAGAATTATGGGAAGCGTTAGCGATGCCTATGCCGGCGTAAACAAGGACGGTACGAAGTACATCATAGGAAAACAGACTTCCGTGCCAACCATTAATACTACTACCGGTTGGCGGGTTATGGATAAAACCACTCCGGTTTCATGGGAGTTTACGTATAACTTGGATAATTTTTCGTCAAATCCCGCCTCTCACGGTGATTTGGTTAGCGCGGGTGTGTACGATATTCCCGTCTATATTTTGACCGAAGATACCATAGGAAACAAAGCTGTTAAAGACTTCACTATACGCTATGATTCGAACGGCGACAAGCCGGTTATTACAGTACTTTCACCGCAGCAAAATCAAACTTTGGGCGGTACCGTCCAAATATTCGGTACGGCAGCTGCCCGATTAGGCACTCCTGCAGACATCGGTAACGTATATATTCAGTTTTCAAAAAACGGTAACTTTGGAGATACTGCAAACGGGAATATGACTTTCGGAACATCCGGCGGCGGTTATGATGCCGATTGGCATAAAGGCGGCAACGGACAGCTTGTACCGGGTACTGACGGTACTAGCGGAGGATCGAATTGGCAAATTCCGATAAATGAAAACGGCGCGTTTAATAACCCGAACGGGTCGAACTGGGCGGTTTATTTCAGAGTCCGTGCCAAAAATAAAACTACTAATAAATACGGTCCATGGTCAGAGCCTGTAAAAATCTTCATAGATGAAAATTATCCGACTATCGGCAGCCCGGATCCCTTAAAGCTGGTAAATAAATCGGACGGTTCAAACCCGATAAATTATACATCGGGTATGTGGATCGCCGACGGGAAAAAACTTATCGGTTCTTTATACGACGACTCCGGAATAAAAACCGTCGAGATTTCATCTCAGGAACTGTTGGGCAATCAAAAATATAATTTGTCACAAGCGTTGTCAAACCATTGGATTGCCGAAGATACCGCGCATGCGCCTGCTTCTCCCGGTGCAAAAAATTATACGCTTCAAATTCCGCTGGATTTAAGTACGCTCAGCGAAGCGTCGAAACGCAAAGGCGAGATATCGATAAAAATCAAAATAGTTGATGTGGGACAAAACTTGTCGAGAGAAGAAACCGTAAAGCTGAACTTCGATATTACAGCTCCGGCAGGTGATGTAGGAGAATTTATCTACAGATACAGCGGAAACGTCAGAGTATCTTCCATAATGGACTCCAATCTTGCACAAAAAGTAAAAGAATATGCGCCCGGCCCGACTCCCGATTACAGCAAGCTGCACCTTTTAATTAACGATAAGATCCGCACAGTAACAAACGTCAGTGTAAATACCGTGTCTTTTGCTCCCAATCTTGATAGAGCGGGCATGTATAATTGTCTTTTATATAAAGCACCGTATATTATACGGAACGACGGCGGAAACTGGATTGTGCGCGGTGTTGCAAACGACGACGGCTCAGGTATAAAAAAGATCGAAGCGACTGTTACTGTTGACGGGCAGACGGCACAAAGCGGTGAAATCACAGGAGATAAAATAACGCAACATCTCGGTGGGCAAGTCAGCTGGGAAGGAGAGATCGATTTAAGCACCCTAAAGGACGGTAAAGGAAAACTGAGCTGCAAGATTTATGATGAGCAGGGTAACGTATATAACGTTCCCGATGTCGATATAGTCGTAAAAAACAAGCCGATTGTTGTTTCTAAAGTTACGCTCTCTACCGACATAGCCGGAAGCCCTGAGAGCTTTGAAAACAACACTACAAATAAAGCGCTTAAAAACGTAAAGACTGACAGTAATCTTGACTTTACCGCAGATTTTGCGAGTACCGAATTTGCCTTTAAGAATAAGGATAATTCAAAGATAAAGGTTGACTTTACCGGCGGATACGGTACGGTAAAATATCAGCTTAAAAAAGAAAACGGTACTCTATTAGGAGGACTTACCGCTATTACAAGCGGCGGTGAAATCGATTTAAAGAATCATTTTGGCACGACTACAGATAAAATCAACAATTCAAACGGTACGCCGACAAAAATTATCCTTGAGTTGTGGGGCGAAGCGGCGGGTTATACACAAGGCACGGATTCCGCTTTTGCAAAAGTCAATATTACTACGCTTTTTGAAGCTATCGATACTGAATCGCCGACGGTGGTCATCCTTCCGTTCCATTGGAACGGCGAAAACGATAACTCGCTATACGAAAACAAACGCACCAACGGGCATGTGGAAATTGCAAAGATTAACAGCTTAGGCAACGATCACTCTTCCGTTTCGGGTAAAGTTACCCTACGAGGTTTTGCGTATGACAATGTTAAAATCGATTCAATTAAGGCGGAAATATCCGGTAAAACGTTAACAGCTGCGCTTTCCGGCAATGGGCCGTGGACGGCCGGAACAATAACTTCGGCAGATGGTATTGTATTAAAGGTAAAAAAACTCGGTGCCGACTATCTTGGCTATTACGTTACATGGCAGATTGATTGGGACACTGAAAAAGCGGGCGTAGGGCTTGCGAAAGACATTAAAGTAACGGCTAACGATGGAACAACGACATTTTCCGACACCGGAGTGACTACAGCCAAAACAACAGGCGTTATCCGGAGTGAAAAAAGGTCCGCAGAAAACGCTGTTTTCGCAAATAAGAAGCCGGGACAGTTCGTTGTGTTTACAAAAGGCGAAACGCAGTATCTCACACGTATAAGAAGCGTAACAGGTAATACGGCAACCCTTGAAGATGATGTTCCCGTTGAAGCAACTACGGTTTCTATGTACGCTTATACTGCAAACGAGCCGAAAACAACGGTAAACGTTGTTCCGTATATTACGGAGGTAGTAACGGGATTAACAAGTGCAGACGGCGGATTTAAAGGGTCTTTCTCACGTGCATCGACCGGCGAATATCCGGTACGGGCTGGGGAAACAACCGAATCTTCTGCAGAAAAAGAAAAAAGAAAAATACATATAAAGGGTTTTAACCTTAAGCATAATAGCACTTATGGAAATGCTTTTTTGGGAACTCGAGATTTAAGCAATGCACTCGAAAGTATTTATCTTGATTCTTCTACCAGTACAAGCGGCGAACTGAAGGTTAGCGTAAACAGTATCGATTCGATAAACAACAAGGTGGATATTACCAAGCCGTACAATCTTGAGGCGAATAATGCAAACAATGATATTCTGACGGTAAAGCGCAAGTTGTTTGTATGGGAAACGAAACCCATTATTGACAATAACTTTATGGAAAGTCCGCAGTTTGTAATGGATAAAAATTCCAATTACTATATGTCGTATGGCATTTTGGCGGTAAGCGGAGATTTAAGCTTTGCCATGATGAAAAATACAACGGTTACTGCTGTACAGATGGCATCTTCCCATATAATTGAGCAGTGCTACAGTAAGTATCAAAATACGGTTATCGCATATGATGAGGGCGGTAATATGTACGGAGGAGCAAGCAATACCGATAGAGCAAGTAATAGCACCAGTTTTACGTTCTTTTCGCGAACGCGAGGAACCGGCGCAACGGGACATTATGGTAACTATAACGGAGGAACAAATAGACGCCGTCTTGAAAATAATGCAAACACGACAAGGAATGTTTATGATGTAAGCCGTGTCCAAATACCGAAGCTGGCGGTAAGAGGAGGCAGTTCCGATGCAAAGGTTGCACTGATTTATTATGACCGGAATAATAATACTACGCCGGTAAAATTTCGATACGGAACTGTAACGGCGCCGGATGCTATTACCGGCGGTTTAGGGTATAATGTTGATAGTGATGCTACCGGCTCAGATCCTAATAATTCAGGCTCTGCAAGAGGTTACGAAGTTATTGCAGATTCGACCACTTCTCATAAAAGTGGTTTGTATGCCGCAGTAGGATTGACTTCTACAAACCGGGCTGTTGCCGTATGGTATGATGCGACAAACGCGAAGCTGATATACAGTTACCGCGATATGGGCACAAGCTATGCGGAGCCGGGTATCGGAGGAGACCGGAAAACAACCGAGTGGCAGAATAATGCGGTTGTTATTGACGGCGGTGCTCCGCTCTATGTAGACCTCGTTATAGACGATGAAGACGGTTTGCATATCGGCTATTATTCAAGCGGTAACGGCGGCGTGCGTTATGCGTATCTTGCTCCCGCTAAAGTAAAAGGGGCAAGCAAACCTGAAACAAGCGACTTTAAGATTGCTACGGTAGATACCTACATGAATCCGGGTACATTCCTTAAAATGGGAGTGCGCAAAGAAAACAACAAGCAGGTTCCGTACATCAGCTACTACCATAACGGTTTTTACGGTTCGGCAAACGCCGCCCGCATAGCATGGCTCAAAGACGGCATCGGTTCCGACGGTAAGGTAAAAGACGGCGTGGTAAACAATAAGTTCACCGGCGACTGGGTTGTCATGACGGTGCCCGCAAGCGCAGGTATCCAGCAGTATACGATTTGTCAGGGCGTACCGACGGCGAACGGTACTAACAGCTATAAGGATAAGGTTATCGCCGCATACTTTACAAATGCGAATTATGAGATGGCGGTGTTGACGAAGTAAAAGAAGCAAAGGCCGGTAAGCGGATGCTTGCCGGCTGTTTTTATATGAAAGGTGCGGTGTTCCGAGTCGTTTGGAGTTATTGAATAAAGAGGCCTCTATCAAGTGTATTTCGTAATGCATAAAAGAGCTTTTCAAATATTTCAGCAGAACGGTAATTGTTTGCATATGAGAGGGTGGAGCGCGTAAGCTCTTTATGAATACCCAGATGATACCGGCAATGACCGCTTGCGTTAAGTGAATTGATGAGACTTCGCGGCCCGTTATGGTTTGCGATTTTGGCGTAACACATCGTGACCAGCTGCTGCCACGTTGAAAATTTTTTGCAGTATTTGTCCGATTGAGTTGATTTGATCAAAGCATAAAATTGAGATCTGTTAATCAAGGATAGTAAATAGCTTGAGTTTTGTGTTATACTGATTTTCGTCTGTAATTCCTCTTGTGGTATCGTTTTGTCTTTCTAACCTAACTATACCATGAATTACAGACTTTTTAAACTTCCTATTTTATCTTGGACAGATGTGATAGTTGATATAAATTTCCGCGCTTTATTGTCGTCACTACCGGCTCCCCTCAATTGCCTGCTCTATTACGGATTGTTCTATAGTCAATGTAAGCTTTGCCAACATATATCATCTTACACGTATGATTGTAATGGACACGTATTACTCAATAAGCATAACCACCAATAGCGCAGTATAATCCTTAAATGAGCATACTATATTGCGATTTTTTGAAATTCAGAAAAATTGAGGTAATTTCATCTGAGAGAACGTAGAGTAAGCTCCACTTTATTCGTGCGGGATTAATACCCTGATGTTCTGCGTCAAGGTTGTTGATTTTTTCCTCGTGATATTCTAAAACAAAAATATCGGTGGATAGTTCGTATAGTATTATTTTAAAACAAAGGTAATTTGACAGCCTATCAACTTTGTAACTACATTAAACATTAATTATGTT